>DAOUMT010000106.1:0-15810 GCA_034409195.1 Dehalococcoidia bacterium | reverse complement strand
GGATAGCCT
The DNA here is from genome assembly GCA_034409195.1 of Dehalococcoidia bacterium. GTDB lineage: Bacteria > Chloroflexota > Dehalococcoidia > SZUA-161 > SZUA-161 > JACWAE01. Next base: position 15,801 of record DAOUMT010000106.1, on the reverse strand, counting down.
TGAGCCCGCTTATGCCTCCTAGTACTTCCTCCAGCAGAGCTACTACCTGCTCTCGGGAAGTGGATATGAACGCTGAGCCCAGCGAAGATAGATAAGGCTCATCCACTGAGATAATGGTCTTGGGGCACACTTTCCTGAGAGCTGCTTCCTGCCAAGCAGCCTTCAGTCTGAGGTGCTTGGCTATGGCATCGGCCAGCACCTCGTCGTAGAGAAGCGGACGCCGATTCTGGTCCGTTACGGATAGTCCGAAACTTATTGGTCCGGTCACCTGTCCTTTAACTGCCTTTCGCCCTTTCTGGTTTGCCTCTTTAAGGAACGTGTGCAGCCCTGCAGCATATTCAGCCCTTGTCGCGCCATATTCTGTATTATTCTCCAGGTAAGCGGAGTAGAGTCGTTCCAAACCCTGGCTCAAATCTTGAGAGCGGTCCACCCAGATACGATCTCCCTTCACTATCACCCCCGGGAAGGCCTCGCTGAACTGGACATACATGTTCTCCAGGAATGACCTCTCGGGCAATTGCGGCCAAGCAGGTATTTCGGGAATATGCTCTAAAACTAAAGAGCAGGCTTCCCGAGGCTCAACATGTGGCATGCTGCCTATTGCGGTAGCCAGCCCGTTTAGCTCAAAACTCCCTTGGGTCACTTCAGATACTTTCCTATCAGCAGAGAAAGCTCCTCCTTCCTTTTCGGCGGAATTAAATCCCTCGATGTAATGATAGCATCTTTGAGTGCTGTAGCGCAACCGCAGTCCCTTCGTTGGGGAAGCTGGGCGCTGGCTTTGTTGATTACCTCCTTGGCCGCTTCCAGGGTTTTGCGCAGGTTTGAGATCACCATCTCTATGGTGACTGACTCATGCACCTGGTGCCAGCAATCGTAGTCAGTAACGCAGGCAATGGAGGCATAACAAATCTCGGCTTCCCTCGCCAGCTTCGCTTCAGGCATGGCGGTCATGCCCACAACACTTGCTCCCCAGGAGCGGTACAGGTTAGATTCTGCCCTGGTGGAGAACAGGGGCCCTTCCATCGCAATATAGGTTCCCTTGGGGTGCACCCTGTGCACCTTGTCTTTTAGGTCAGTGTGTGACGCTATTTGATAGAGGAGCTGGCTGAGCACCGGACAGAAAGGGTCAGCGAAGGTGACATGCCCTACAATCCCGTCTCCAAAGAATGTACTTACCCGCCTTTTGGTGCGGTCTATTATCTGGTCGGGAATAACGAGGTCCAGAGGCTGGATATTTTCCTGCAAGCTGCCCACAGCGTTCAAGGCGATAATTTGTTCCACACCGAGTGACTTCAGGGCCCAGATATTGGCTCTTACAGGCAGTTCGGTAGGCATTATGCGATGACCGCGGCCATGCCTGGGTAGGAAAGCGATCCTTGTCTTCCCCAGATTGCCCAAAACGATGGCATCACTGGGGTCTCCAAAAGGCGTTTTCACCTGTACTTCTTTTACATCACTTAGCCCTTCTATTTCATATAGTCCGCTGCCGCCAATCACGCCCAGCTTCGCTTCTGGCATTTTCACTCCTTACTCGGGATTCTTCGTCGCATCATGAGACACGATGCTACAATTTTTTATCTCCTGCTGCCCATTTATTGTCTGTAGCGTCGTGACTCCTGTCACGACGTCGTAACCTGTTCGATCAACTCACACCATTGATATTGTCCTCTGTTTTGCACTAATCCTTTCCGAATAGGATTATTCAAAATATATTCTGCGAACTCTGCTATATTTTCTTCTTTTCTCAGGATGTGCTCGTAAAAACCTCTTTGCCATAGCTTGTTATTTGTCAGCTTGTTCGTCGCCACAGGAGTGGCGACGCTACAGAATGATTTGAACCCTCGCACAAACTCTCTCAGATCTTTGGGGTGCTCACCAGCTTGAGCCAGTATATGTAGATGGTCTGGCATGAGACAATATGTAATCAACCTATATCCATATAGGTTAGCTGACTCCCTGAGGGCGTATATGACCTGTTGATTGACAGCAGACCTGGTGAAGGTCTTCCGTTTTTGGTGTGCTCCAATCGTTACATGATAAACAACTCCAGGGGAAGCGTAATCAAAGTCTTTGAGCCTTATAGAGCGTCGTCGTCCCCAAGTTTTGTAAGCTGCAGAATCCGTCGCCACGGGAGTGGCGACGCTACAGTTTTTATCTCCGATCGCTCGTTTATTGTCTGTAGCGTCGTGACTCCTGTCACGACGAAAAGCGTTGTCTCTGCATTGAACGCGAGTTATCATTTCGTTCAACTTTATTCCTCGAGAATTTTTAACCTCTCCACATACGGTTCTCTTGCTATGCCTTTCTCAGTGATTATGGCTGAGACGTAACAATGGGGTGTGACATCGAAGGCGGGGTTGGCTGCCTTGACACCTTTGGGTGCAATCCTGATGCCTTGAATGTGAGTGACCTCATCGGGATTTCGTTCCTCAATGGGTATATCTGCTCCCGATGACAGCGAGAAGTCGATTGTGCTCATAGGCGCCGCCACATAGAAGGGAATGCCGTTCTCCGTTGCCAGCACCGCCATCGTATAAGTGCCGATCTTGTTGGCCACATCGCCGTTGGCGGCTATGCGGTCTGCTCCTACTATGACACAGTTGATCACGCCCTTGTTCATGAAATAACCGGCCATGCTGTCGGTGATCAAAGTCACCGGAATGTTTTCCTTGAGCAATTCCCACACAGTGAGCCTGGCTCCCTGCAACAACGGGCGGGTCTCGTTGGCATAGGTCTTCACTTTTTTGCCCTGCTCTTTGGCCATTTTGATAACACCCAGCGCTGTGCCATATCCTGCTGTAGCCAGCGACCCTGCATTGCAGTGGGTCAGTATGGTGAAGCCATCCTGAATTAACTCGGCTCCGAACTCGCTGAGACGTCGGTTAGCCTCGTCGTTTTCAGCTTCTATACGCTGTGCCTCAGCGATGAGGGCTTCCTTTATCTGCGACACGTTTTTACCACTTTGAGCAACTTTGTTCATCCTCTCCAGAGCCCAGAAAAGATTGACCGCAGTGGGACGTGATGAGGCCAGCGTCTTGCTGATAGGGCGTAGCTCGGCCAGAAACTGGGCTTTGGAGCTTGCCTTTATTGACTGTGCTGCCAGGGCGAAGCCGTAGGCAGCGGCGACTCCGATATCGGGTGCTCCTCGAATACACAGCCTCTTTATAGCATCGGCTACTTCGTGGCAGTCGCGAAGCTCTAGAAATACCTCTTTATGGGGCAATTCTGTCTGGTCGATTATCTTTATTCTGTCGCCCAGCCATTCGATAATCTTGAAGCCTTCCATCTAACTCACTTTGCCTTTCTTGAGATTTATGAGACGCCCCTGCCGGTCTCTAATAGAGAAGAGGCTGTCCTGTTCTAGAATCTTTAGAACGTCCTCAACCTTTATGTGCCCTACGATGACCGAGAGAACGCCGTCAGGCTTCAGGATCCTGTGCAGTTCCCTCAGCAAAGCCTGCTTATCTTGTACCATGTGAATCATGTCGTATGCCAGCGCTATATCTATACTCTGGTCTGGCAGCCGTGTGTCTCTGTCTGAAAGGATTGTGGTGATATTGGTCAGGCCCGCATTTTTCGCCTTTTTCTGCACCGATTGCATTGCCAGAGGGTGAATGTCCAGAGCGTATACTTTCCCCTTTGGCCCAACCAGCTTAGCTGCTGCGATAGCATAGAAGCCAGGGCCACAGCCGAAGTCCAATATTGTTTGACCTTCCTTAATGCCGGCGCTCTGCAGTGGCTTTCTGACATCTACAAACCTGCGATGTAACGCAAGGAAAAATGCCATCAACCTGAACGTGATATTTGGCAGTGGTTTGGTTCTTTCAGAACTCATACGTGCCTCCCTCCATATCAGCCTAGCAGCTTGAATACTACTACATCGACCAGTCCTTTATCCGTCAGCCTTAATTCAGGTATCACGGGCAAAGCTAGAAAGGATAGTGTAGCGAAAGGCGATAGCAGCGCACAACCCAAATCAGTCGCCGCCCTTTGCAGTTTCTCCAGCTCGGGTACTACAGATTCGAGCGGCTCTTCCGAGAGCAGCCCGGCAATGGGCAATGCCAGGAAACCTTGTATCTTGCCTTCGACCGTAGCGACCAGACCGCCCTGCAGTCTCTCGATTTCCTTAACTGCCGCGAAAATATCTTGGTCGTTTGTGCCCACGGCGACGATATTATGGGAGTCGTGGGCTATGGATGAAGCAAGCGCCCCGTTCTTGAGCCCGAATCCTTTCACAAAGCCTAATCCTATGTTGCCGGTAGCTTTGTGTCTTTCTACTACTACCAGCTTCAGTATATCGCGTTCCAGGTCAGGCACCAAAAAGCCATCCTTGACCTTTGCTTCTAGTTTGATGCTTTTGGTGATTATCTGTCCAGGGACAAGCTCAATAATTGGTAAGTCCTTCTTTGAAGCCGGTATCTTTAATGCGTCTATGCCGAATGGTTTGATATTGACAGAGTGAGTGATCTCAGAGTCTGTGCGCCGGGAAGCGGGAAATAGCGCTGCGCCCTTGCGGGCAGCCAGTTTCCCCCTGTGAAATACCATGTCTACGCTCAGTTTTACTAAGTCGTCAATTACGATGAGGTTAGCCACGTAGCCTGGCGCCACCGCTCCCACTTGCCTCAGTCTGAAATGCTCGGCGGTATTGATGGTCGCCATCTGTATGGCGCGGATGGGGTCGAGCCCTCTCGCTATCGCTTTCCTGACTACGGCATCTATATCGCCTTCCCTGAGCAGGTCGGCACATGTGCGGTCATCGGTCACAAAAAGGCATCTTTTATAGGTCTTGTCTGTAACGAGAGGCAGCAGCTCATCCAGGTTCTTCTCCGATGAACCCTCTCGTATCATGAGATACATGCCGCGTCGCAGTTTTTCTCTTCCTTCCTCTATGGTAGTAGACTCGTGGTCTGAGCTGGCCCCTGCTGATAGATAGGCATTCAAGTCCTTGCCGCTGACTCCAGGGGCATGGCCATCTATAACTTTGCCTCTAGCCAGTCTAACCTTCTTTAATACCTCTTTATCTCGCATCAACACACCCGGGAAGTTCATCAACTCACCCAGGCCGATAACATTCTTCCATCTCAAAGCGGTCTGAAGCTCTTTTGCACCAAGCTGAGCACCGGAAGTCTCAAGATGCGTAGCAGGCACGCAGGACGGAGCCATGAAATAGCAGTCTAACGGCAGCCCTTGAGCGCAGTCCATTAGATACTTCATACCTCTCAGTCCGGCAACATTGGCTATCTCGTGAAGGTCAGTGACCAAAGCGGAAATCCCTCTGGGCACTACTGCTCTGGCGTACTCTCCAATATTGAGGAAGGAACTTTCGATGTGGATATGCCCATTGATTAACCCCGGGGCCAGGTATTTGCCTCCGAGGTCTATTGTCTGTTTCGCCTGATGATAATCGCCGATGCCAGCGATATATCCTCGGCAGATGGCGACATTGCCCTTCTCAATCTCAGCCGTGAATGTGTTAACAATCCGGGCATTGCTGAGCAGGAGGTCTGCCGGAACCTCGCCCCTGGCCACAGATATAAGTTTCTCCAGGCTCAATCTCACTCCTCCAGGATGCAGAGGTCAGGCAAGTGGCGGAACTTCTCGCCAAAGTCGAGTCCGTAGCCGACAACGAATGCATCGGGGATTTGAAAACCAACATAGTCGATCGGCACATCCACTTTTCGCCTCGAAGGCTTGTCGAACAGGGCACACACTTTCAGCGAAGCAGGTTTGCGAAGCTTCAGGAAATCAAGAAGATAGCTTAGAGTGCATCCGCTGTCCACGATGTCCTCGACCACCAGCACATGTCTGCCTTTTATCGGTGTCTCCAGTCTCTTCATAATCCTGATTTTGCCTGAGCTTTCAGTGCAATGACCGTAGCTAGACAGCCGGATAAAATCGATTTCGGCGGGTATGTTCATGGCACGTACCAAATCGGACATGAAGACAAAGCTGCCTTTCAGAACGCCGACGAGAAGCGGGTTCTTATCTTTATAGTCTCGACTGATCTCAGCCGCGAGTTCAGCTACTCTCCTGGCGATTTCCTCTCTCGTGATAATAATTCTGGCCTTGTCCAAGGACTTCCCCCTGCTAAATTTTGCCTACTGCCATAATATAAAGCGTGCTCTCGTTCTTGCCATCTAATCCAAGCAAGTGGTTGAATTCGTTATCGTGAAAAGCACCGACAGCACAGGCTCCCAATCCCAGTGAGGTAGCTACGAGGTACGTGTTCTGCGCGATGTGCCCCGCCTCGAAGCAGATGTAGCGTTGAGCGCGCTCTCTATATCGCTGCTGGGTGCGCTGAAAAACGGCGGAGAGCGCCACTATCACATTTGCCTCTTTGAACATCCTCTCCTGCAGGGCAGCCCGCGACATCTCGTTGCTGAAGTCACCCTCACGTACAAGCTCCAATTCGTGGGACGAAATCAAGTAGTGATATATGCCTCTGGCCAGACCTTCTATATTATTAGCTATGGCATAAACCTCGATAGGATAGGTAGCCCCTGCCGAAGGAGCGGCTCTAAATCCGTAGCGTTTGTCTGTGATTCCGCTCGAGTAGTGAAGAAGATGCGCCAGTTCGGTCAAAGTCATTGTCTCACCTGTGAAGCCGCGCTGAGACCTTCGATTTGCGATGGCCTGTTCGACTCTAAGCCCCTTGTGGGTAAGTTCTGCAGGGAGCCGAATTTTGCTCATTGCTGAATGATTATAAACTCGGCAGCATCGTCTGGCAAGTAAATACTCTCCGAGATATTCGTCGGCAGATGTAGCGTCGCCACTCCTGTAGCGACGAATTAAAGAGCGGTAATATGAGTTACGACGCCAAGTGATTATTGGTGGTTACCTCTCTGGGAAGTACAACTATATGCGGAACCGAGGTCACGGGATGCTGGCTGACTTTCACCGAAGCAGAGAAAACATTTTGTATACTTATTTCGGTTAATACCTCCCGGGGTGAGCCATCGGCGACGATAGTTCCCTCTTTAAGCAGGACCAGCCGGTCGAAAAACAGTGACGCCAGGTTCAGGTCGTGCATGGCAGCGATAATAGTAACCCCTTGTTGCCGGTTAAGGCTCTTGACCACTTCCAGCATCTCGAGTTGGTGGCTTATATCGAGGTGGGTCGTAGGCTCATCGAGGAGCAGGAGCCTGGGCTCTTGAGCCAGGGCCATGGCGAGAATCACTTTCTGCCGTTCGCCGCCGCTCAGGTCATTGAAATAGCGATTCTTTAAGTGATTGATTCCAGCCATTCCTAATGCTAAGTCACTCATTTCATGGTCCCGCCTGGTCTCGCCTAAGACGGTACTGACGAATGGCGTACGGCCCAGCAGCACCACTTCGGCTACAGTGAAGGCGAATGGAATATTGAAATACTGCGGTACCACTGCGACATGTCGTGCCACTTGTTTGCGAGGTAGCTTCTTCAGGCTTATTCCCCCTAGCGAGATTTCTCCCCTGACAGGAGACAATACCCCGCAGGCTAGCTTCAGTAGAGTTGTTTTGCCGCAGCCATTGGGCCCTATCAGCCCTACCATCTCCCCATCAGCTACAGTCAGGTCTATGTCTTGCAGGACGAGTCCGTTGAAGTAGGAGAAGGATACTTTTTGCATGAGCAGGCTGTTTGAATTAGAAAGCATATTCCCTCCTCGTGCGTCTTAATAAATATATAAAGAACGGGGCGCCGATGAGAGCGGTAATGATGCCTACAGGTAACTCTGTAGGCGCAATCAGGGTCCGGGCGAGGGTATCGGCAACCACCAGGAAAGTTGCTCCGGCCAGCGCGGATGCAGGGATGAGCAGGCGATGGTCCGGGCCCAGAACCAGCCTCACAGCATGCGGCATCACCAGTCCCACAAAGCCGACAAGACCGCTTAAAGAGACAGCGCAGGCAGTCAAGAGCGAGCCCAGGCCCAGTATCAATAACTTCTCCCGCTCTACATTGATTCCCAGATAAGCAGCCTGCTCCTCCCCCAGAGAGAAGGCATTAAGGTGGAAGGCGAAAAATAGCGATATAATAATTCCTCCTATTACTAGAGGCGCGATGACCGCTATCTGGCTCCAGTACTGCACTGAGATGCTGCCGGCGAGGAAAGAGAAGATAGAGTGCAGCTTGAGTTGCAGTTCACTGTTAGTCATGATGAGCAAACTCATGATTGCGCTGAGCATGGAGCTTACCACGAAGCCTGCCAGCAGCATGCTGACGATAGGTGTCTTGCTTCCCACCCTGGCCAGGTTATATACCAACAAAATCGTGACGAGTGCACCGCAGAAAGCGGCAACAGGTATCAGTCCGAGGCCCGAGAAGACCAAACCGAGGGGTAGCATCATAGCGATAGTGGCTCCCAGTGCAGCCCCCGCCGATGTTCCTATGATATAGGGGTCAGCCAAGGGGTTGCGCAGTAGACCCTGGAAAAGCACGCCCGCAGTGGCTAAGGCTGCACCCACCAGGGCTGCTGCTACCACGCGGATTAATCTGATCTGGAAGATGATAGTCTCGCTGGTTGGCTGCCAGGTAGCCTGGAAATCGGAGAAGTGGATTTTGTTCAGGGTCATTTTGATAATATCCAGCGGTGGTATGGATACTGCCCCCAGAGCACACGCAAGCAGCATTCCCCCTATCAGGGCCAGTGCTAGCGAGACCAGGACTACTGCTGCTCGGTTACGCCTTTTCTTCATACGGTCTTCCGAATCAATCTTGCTTTCACGATGTCCTGAAACCAGTAACCCTCGCTAAATACCTTATTGCCAGGGGTTATCGAGATATGTTTCTGAAAAGAAGGGCCATCTATGACGAAGGTATGATATTCTCCATTCTCGCCGCAAATATCGAAACTGTGGCTGCAGCTATAGTCCTGTAGCTCAGCCATGAACCCCCGGTCTATCTTACGTCCCAGCCATCTATCGTCACAGCTATCAGCCTTGAGGCATACGATAGTTGATTCAAAACCATCTTCTATAAAGCCCCTGAGTATCCCCTCTCGATCGAGCTTCCACAGAGGCATCAGGGCCTTAAGGCCGAACTCATTGCACATATTTTCTGTCCACGTCCGATGTTCAACCATGTCGATGTCTCCGGTTACCAGACCCTCGATACCCTGCTCACGAAGTTTCCCCATCACCTCTCTGAATGCCTGCTCATAGCCCTCCCAGGTGGTCTCACGCTGAATCATGGGGACTTTCATTGCTTCTGATTGCAGGCTCACTATTTTTCCCTTCACACCGTGAAAAGCGTTCTTGCCGAATCCGGCTAGTGAGACAAAATTGACCAGAAAGCGAACATCGTGCCCCTCAGATAGAGCTTTCCAGCAGGCATAGCAGCTATCCTTCCCACTACTCCAACAACAAGCTACTTTCATTGAGATTCTCCTCCTTTCAACGAAATCGGGATGCCGGCCACCATGAAATAGACCTCATCAGCATTACTGGCGAGCATCTGGTTTGCCATGCCCAGGGCATCACGGTAGACCCGGCCCGCAGGGTATGGCGGCACCAGGCCCAGTCCCACTTCGTTGGATACGATGATGAAATGGGCCTTACTCGTTCTCACGAAAGTAACCAAGTTTTCTAGCTCGTCAGTAACTCTCTTCTCCAGAGTCTCCGAATCCGGCTCCTCTGTTCCCATGAGATTGGATACCAGAAGGGTCAGGCAGTCGATGATGACGACCTCGGCGTCGCCAATTTTTCCTTTCATTGCCTTGGCGACATCAGTCGGCGTCTCCAGGGTTTTCCAGTTGCGTGGGCGTGACCTCTGGTGCGCCTTAATGCGGGCGTTCATTTCTTCATCCAGCGGCTCACATGTGGCGACGAAAAGCACCCTCTTCCTCAGTCTGGCAGCAAGCTCCTGCGCGAAGCGGCTCTTTCCGCTTCGCGCCCCCCCGAGTATTAAAGTCATACTCATACGCCGTAACTCCAGGTTATTAGAGGTATTAGAATCAAGACTGAAACCTCGACCAATTCATTGATAGCGCCGTAGGTGTCGCCGGTAAGCCCTCCGAGTTTTCTGCTGAGCCAGGTTCCCAGCAATGCAGCAACCAGCAGTGCCGCAGCCATCACAGCCAAGCCATCCAGCCGCATCACGCCCAGGCATGAAGCCAGTGTTATCGCGGTTGCTATAGCCAGCCAGGGCCACTTTGTCCCTTCCTGAAATATCTTTCCCATCCCCTGTTCTCTGGCATAAGGGAAAGCGAAAATAGCGCAAACCATCGTCCATCTCGCAATCGTTGGCATCAGAAGTAGTGCTGCCATCCGGTGCTCGTGGGGCACTACAGTTAACGCAATGTACTGGAGCAGGATAAACAAAGCGCCTCCCACTACCCCGAAGCCGCCCACCCTGCTGTCCCGCATAATTGCTAATCGCTGTTCCGGAGAGCGACCTCCTGCCAGCCCGTCGCAGGTATCGATGAAACCGTCCAGGTGCAGCGCTCTGGTCATGGCAACTAAGGCTATTATCAGTAATATATTTACCAGGCTTATAGAGAAGGCCAGTATGAATAGCCGGTCCAGTCCATAGAGGATTCCCCCTATGAGCATTCCCACTAGCGGGAAATAGGCTATGGAACGGCGCAAAGCATTGGCGCTGACCTTCAGTTGAACAGGGAATATTGTCAAAAACTGCAACGCTGCTACGAACCCCAATTTATTCTCCTAATTGTCGCTGCTTTTTTCGGATACGCCTGCCTCGGCGAAGGTAGCCATCTCGGCCAGTATCCTGGCTGCAGCCTCAACCAGGAAGATGCCCAGCGCGGCACCCGTGCCCTCACCCAGCCGAAGCTCCAGGTCCAGTATCGGTTTTAATCCCAGATGTTTAAGTATTGCTTTGTGCCCGACCTCTACAGAGCAGTGTGAGGCGATGAGGTAGTCTTTAACTTTGGGCGACAGCCCCACAGCGATGAGCGCCGCTGCTCCGGAGATGAACCCGTCTATGACGACAGGGATGCGATGATCTGCTGCTCCGAGGATAACACCGCTGAGCCCGCCAATCTCAAAACCGCCGACTTTGGCAAGTACATCTAAGGCATCGTCTGCATCCGGTTTGTTTACCTCCAGCGCTCTTTCGATGACCTCTACCTTGTGCGCCAGTTGCTTATCGTCGATGCCGGTGCCGCGCCCTGTGACCTTTGCCACCTTCTCTCCGGTTATAGCAGCGGTGATGGCGGCGCTCGGTGTTGTATTGCCGATGCCCATATCGCCGGTGCCCACTATATCCAGCCCTTTCTTGACTTCTTTTTCTACTATTTCCAGTCCCACCTCGATAGACTCTATTGCCTGCTCTCGACTCATCGCGGGCCCACGGGCCATGTCGCTCGTTCCATAGGCAATTTTCTTGGAGAGCAGACTGGGGTGAGGCTCTAGGTCTGATGCCACACCTATGTCTACAACGATGACCTTGGCTCCTACGTGCTTGGCCAGAACATTGATGCCAGCGCCGCCGTGTAGAAAGTTGAGCACCATCTGCGGCGTTACGGCTTGGGGATAAGCGCTTACGCCCTCGGCCATTACTCCGTGGTCTGCGGCCATCGTCACGATCACCTTGTGATTTATCCTGGGTATGGGCTCGCCCCTGATGCCTGCCAGCTTTATAGATAACTCCTCCAGCCGCCCCAGACTACCCAGAGGTTTGGTCAAAGTGTCCTGGCGTGCTCGGGCAGCGGCCATGGCCTTCTTATCCAGGGGCTTGATCTCTCGCAGTGCCTGCTCCAGTGCTTTCAACTTGGTGCTCCTTCTATTTGATAGGCTTAACCCTTGAATAGGTCTGGATGCAGTATCTTTGCGATCTCTTCCAGACCCTGCACTATACGTGGGCCAGAGCGGTTTACCAGATCGCCATCGATGGTATAAACATGGTTTTCTTTCACCGCTTTCAAATCCTGCCATCCCGGCAGCCCTTCTAACTGAGCCGGCGATATCGCTGCGGTACCGTGGCTGGAGTCCACCAGGATAATGTCCGGATTCGCGTTGACCAGTTCCTCCATGTTGAATTGTATCCATGGTCCTGAAGCGCTTGCGGCCACGTTTGTCCCACCGGCCATATTAATTAAGGAATCTACAAAGGAGCCCGGCCCTGCTGTCCAGGGTTTAGTGGTGTCAGTCGCATCGAACACATAAAACACGCTGGGGTGTGGTGCACCGCTCACCGCATTGACCACGGCATTGATGCGATTTTTCATTTCGCTTGTCAGCTCCTTGGCCTCTTTCTGGGTGCCGGTAATATTTCCGAGCAGTTCAATGTCGGTTAGAATGCCGTTGATATCCTTGGGGTTTATGACTACAATGGGGATCCCCAAGCTATCGAGCTTAGTGATGAGGTCGGGTACTTCGCCGTCTGTCAAAACTAGGTCGGGTTTCATGGCTACGATCTCTTCTACGTTGGGGGTGAAATACCCTCCTATTTTGGGCTTGGTTTTGGCCGCCTCGGGATAGTCGGAATAGTCGTCATCTGCCACGAGTTTGTCGCCCAGACCGAGAGCAAAAAGAGTTTCCGTGATGCTCGGTACGTGGGAAACGATTCTGGTCGGCACGCTATCCAGGCGTACCTGCCGCCCCGCATCATCTGTTAATGTTATCGTTCCTTGCCCGGACTGAGTTCCGGTGCATGCGACAGTAGCAGCAATTATTGTTACTATGATGAGCAGCAGCGCCAGATAAGTCCTTTTCAATGTTTCCTCCTTTAGCTTCAGGTGAAATAAAAATCCCCTCGCTCTGCAGAACGAGGGGACGTTCCTATAGTAACTCTGGCAATAAAAAGAGCCAACCCCTCTCCGCGGAGGCATCGTAGCTCAACTAGAGGTCGGCGTTCTGACTTCTCGCCTTTAGCGAGTCACAGTAGCGGGACTGCGTCGGATTCTCACCGAACTTGCTTTCCGTTTGAGCCTGAACTCACGCCCAGGCACCTCTACTTTCGCTATTAAATTTTCTTGTTGTATTTATAACATATCGGCAGACAAAAAGCAACTGTTTCCTTTCTTGTAGGGGCACAAAATTTTTTGCCCCTTTTAATGTAGCGTCGTGACTCCTGTCACGACGAACCAGGAATTGTGTAGTTGCCTGATTTATCAGGCAGATGGCCCAATGAATTGGGCAACTACGTCTTAACATTTCGTTTGTCAACTCTCAGTTAGCGCTAGACGCGGAGCTAAGCGAGCGCAGGTATTCGCTGTATCGCACCAGACGACCAAGCACTTTGGCAGATTCCTCAGGGTCCGGGTAAAGATTCAGATGATTTTCTTTCAGCTTCAGCGGGACCTTGCCCTCGGTTTCAAAACGTGCTGAGCCTACGGTAAAGAGTACGGGCTTATGATGTTTGTTCATCAGGTAGATTGTAGTCTTTATGGCGTCAAGCTCCGCTTCCTCCATCAGCCTCCCGACTTCTTCAGTGGCATGTTTCATCGTTGCAGGTGCCCACGTAGCGTAGCCAGATGTCATAGCCACGCCGCCGATAACCACGATGGCGTCGAAACCTTCATCCTCAATCATGGGCCAGAGAGCCTGGTAGCTGACGAAGTCTCCGGCGGGATCGACAGGGTTCCCCCCAGACCATCTTCGCGACATCATTGAATTCAGCTTCTCCATGGTGGCTGGCGACAGCGGAGGCAATTCGAAGCCTTCTTTTCTCAGGGCATCTGCAGCAATGACTGCCATTCCGCCACTCATAGAGAGCACTCCCACTCTTCTGCCCTGGGGCAGGGGCTGTCCCAGCAAAGACACCGCCACATCTACTACTTCATGAAGTTTGTTCACCCTGATTACACCGCATTGCTTGAACGCGGCATCGAGCACCACATCCGACCCTGCCAGAGCAGAGGAGTGAGACCGCGCTGCCCTGGTTCCCACGTCTGTGCGCCCTACCTTTATGATGATGATGGGCTTCTTCCTGGTTATCTCCTTCGCCAGGTCTAAGAACCGCCTCCCTTCCCTAAGGCCTTCGACATAGCCCAGGATAATATCTGTATTCTCATCCTGGCCCAGGTATTCCAGATAGTCCTCAAAGCGTAAATCAGCCTCGTTTCCACTGCTGATAAATTTGCTGAACCCCACTCCCATTTGCAGCCCGTAATCGAGTATCGACTGGCCCGAGTTCCCGCTCTGAGAGATGAGCGCCACACGCCCTGTCTCGATAGGAGGAAGGAAAGGTGCAGTGCAGAAGTTGGCATACGGGTTGCAGTATCCCAGGCAGTTCGGACCTATGAAGCGTATACCGCCCCGGCGCGCAATTTCAGCTATCTGACGCTCTACTCTTGCGCCCTCTTCGCCTGTCTCGGCGAGGCCGCCCGAGATAACGACGGCGCTCCTTACTCCCTTTCTAACGCAGTCCTCCATAGCAGCGGGCACATCCTGAAACGGCACCGTTATCACAGCGAAATCGACTGGCCCGGGGACTTCAACTACGCTACCGTAAGCCTTCATCCCCATCACTTCGGGTTCTTTATTATTTATGGCGTAAATCTCCCGCCCCTGCTTATGGCTTAATGCACGGTTCAGCACGTTGTATCCCCACTTGCCGAAGGTGTTGGATGCCCCGATCACCGCCACCGCTTTGGGATTGAACAGGTTATCCAGTTGCTCTTTGAGTTTCATGTTGCTCATATGGCTTCTCCTCGGGAACAGTTCACTTGAACAGGAAAATTTGGGTTTCTAAAAGCATACCACATTGGTTATTGCCATGCTAGCAGAGGTCAAGTCGTGACCGGCATTTATCAGTAATAGTTGGTGAGGTATTGCGTCTGCTCTCAGCCGCCTAATGATAGCTTAAAGATTGACCAAAGGCTTGCTTAATTTTCTGTCTGAGCTAATTCCACGAAATACGCCAGATATTGAAATCACTATTGATAAATATATAGTATTGTGATACCATCTAACAAGAATATTTAATCTGATACGAATGTATTATTAGATATCCTCTCACTAATATACCTTGGAAAAGGGGAGGAGGATATTTATGACCTGAAAAGCAGTCGATCGAGAAGAGTAGTCGCGATAGTGCGGATTGCCAAGTCAAATAAACTCTGAAGGAGGATAATGGTGCACATAAGAAGCAAGTTGGTGTTTACCGTGTTAATTTCTGCTTTCTTGGCTGTCTTTTGGATAGCAAGCGTGGTACCGGCTTCGGCAGCGTGCCCAATGCCCAAGGGGTACTGACGATGTGAATAAATGGACTGGTGGTGACCAGCAAGTGTCGTCAGTTCAAGGGATAAGTGCCCTCCTCACAGCTTATAACCCTAGTCCGATCTACCAATACTGCTCGTTTTGGGTCATGCTTTGTAACCCTGGCTCGAATAAATACGCTCAGGTTGGCTGGGTGAAGTGGACAGGGATGCAGAACGAATATGTATGGGCTGAGTTTACAGATGATAATGGTACGTATTACCAGTTTTTTTACAATAAACAGCTGAATACTTGGGTATGGAACCAGCCATCGACAATTCCTGCATCTATTGAAGGGTATTTTGTGACATATACTGCCGGAACTCCGGGCACTATCAGTATGCAATACGACAATTCACCACTATTGACCTATCACGGCAACTGGGTGCCGAACCACTTGCAAGTTTATGGAGAGACCCACAACTATGGGGCTGCAAATGCAGGTGACCACATGCCTGGAGATACTGCAAACAAAGTATCAGCCTCCCAAATCATGAAGAGGGTCAACGGCAGTTGGAGTTGGGCGTCACTGACTATGTATCAACAGGGGTGGGGTACATACGAAACAAATGCAAATCACGGTTTTAATATTTGGGATACCAGAAATTGCAATTAGGAACAGAATTTGATATAGTGGGGGAAAAATGAAGACAAAACTGTTCATAAT
>DAOUMT010000105.1:0-16733 GCA_034409195.1 Dehalococcoidia bacterium | reverse complement strand
TATTCCGCCTGGGCCAGCCTCGCCGGCGCAAAGAGCCGCCTGGCGAAAGTTTTGGGCGAGGCTGCTTACCGAGGTCAGGAGTGAGATGCAGCCCACAGAAAAAGAACCGCCACCGAGTCGGGGGTCCTGCTAAAGACGCTCTGATTGGTGGCGCCGAGGGAGGTCGTTCCTCCTAATGACTGGTCATACTACGTTGCCCCAGGCAATTATAGAAACTTTGCAACGCCGTGCCGCAGAGCTCGGCGACGGCTTTCTTTACGACCCGAAGAAGGGCGCCGATACAATCCGGGTCAGATGCTTCCGGCCAGAACAGCACAAAAATGGCGATGCTCACCCCTCGGCCGTCTACCACCTAGGTAAATACGTCTACTGTAAGGTCTGCGGATTCAAAGAGGGCGAAAAGAAGCTAGCCGATAGGCTCGGCATTGGGGTTGTCGAAGGCGGACTGACCCTGCAAATGCTGGCCGAAGCCAAACACTTACCGGCGGACTACCTTCAAAAATGGGGCTGGCGGACACAGCAAGGGAAAGATCGCAGAGCGAAAGTGTTGATACCGTGGTTTGGGTTTGAGGGCGTGGAGAAACACGCTCCAGCCTACCACATCCGGCACTTCATCAACAAAGATGATGACTCAGGCCCGCGGTTCACATGGGATAAACCGAGAAATGTTGAACTGCTCCCTTACGGGTGCTGGCGGCTTAAGGAATGGCTTGAGGAAGCCGAGAACCGAGGTATAAGCCCAGGGCCAGGCGAGGACTGCTTTGACTTGGAGAAGCTACTTTCTAGTTCTAACGTTGAGCGCGATCACCTAGATGCGGTCAGGCACTGGTTAGACTCGCTCAGGGAGAAGTCGTGAAAGTTCTAATAGTTGATAACTGCTATATATTGCACAAACGCGCATGCGAGGCTGGGGCCGTAGTTATTCTATATGATTGGGGCCACAAGGTAGTCACCATACAGGGAGACGTCCAGGAGTTCTGTACCGACCTGGTGAAGTCGCTGTCCCGTCCAAACGTATCGCCCAGCGCATCTTGAGGCGGTGAGGGCTTGGCTACAAGAACACAGGGACGGTAAACAATGCTAATCCAATGTCCGCACTGCGGCAAATCGGTAGTGGTGAATGGTTTAGGACGGAGACGGCTAAACATACCACTCAAAAACATTTGTGAGTGCTTGCAGTCGTACTACAGCGTGGCGGCGGCCGCTCAAGAGCTTAATTGCAGCCAGGCTTACATATTTGGTGCTCTGAAAGCCAACGGGCTAAGATTAAAGGACGTTATCGCCGATGGCAAGGGTCGTAATTTCCCTCAGAGTTAGCAGCGCGGAGCAGGCAGTTGAGAACCAACTGCCTGCACTGAGGAAGTGGATAAGTGACCGAGGCTGTGAGCTGGTTGAGGTCTATCAGAAGAATGAGTCCGCCTGGAGGTCAGGCCACCAAGGGGAGCTTCCCAGACTGTTTGCCGACCTACCGAGAGGGAAGGCCGATATATGTCTTGTCTGGGCTTCAGACCGGCTGTCCCGTCAGGGAGTGGCACCTGTCCTTGATATAGTTGACCGCTTTAAGCGATACGGGGTGAGAGTTATCAGCCTTCAAGAGTCATGACAGAAGCTCCAGGGGATACGGCGGATCTCCTCTACGCTATCACTGGTTGGGTAGCTGACTTTGAGACTAGGCGCGGGAGTGAGCGGACTAGAGCAGGATTGGCCAGGGTTGTGGCCGAGGGTAAGCAACTCGGTAGGCTCAAAGGATAAACGGAGACGTACAACCACTGGCCACCTTTTGAGATATGCCCACCCAGAACTACGTGAGAAGTACGGCAAATAAACGGTGCCGAAATAATAGCGAACCTTTTTCGCCTTGATAGGGTATGCTTAATCGCCGACTAAACTATTGGTCAATTGTTTGGATTAGAAACGAAATTCTTAAAAAATAGCTAAAAATGTTGACAATAATTACTTTCAAAGTATATACTTAGAAGTATGAAAGGCAAAGAGACTTTACCTCCAAGATTGAAGTGCCAGCGATGTGGATACGAATGGTGGCCTAGGTTCGCCTCCGGCCCACGTATATGTCCTAGATGTAAGAGTCCGTATTGGGATAAGCCAAGGGCGAAAGAGAAAGGTCTAGCTATTTTATACTACGTTGATAAGTACGAGGATGACGCCGAAACAAAGCTTAGACAAGACTTTCCCAAAGAACTTAATATATTAGAACAAGGCCTTGACGTATTGTATAAGTGTATAGTTCTGTACGTGCTCGGAAAGCCAACTCTCGTCAAAGAAATAGCTACCACCGACTACAGAAAATTGAAGCCCGGAAGAATGGGCTTTTATGCGTGTTGGATTCTTCTTGGAGAAGCTTATACCAGACTTCTAGCAGCACGTGTTCTCTTCCTGCATGGCTACCCAAGTCGAGCCCTCGCTTCAACTCGTGATGCGCTTGAAACAGCCATGACAGCTGATGTGTGTAGACGCAACGATACATTAGCAATGAAATGGATAAAAGGTAAACAAATTAGACTTACCGATAAACTTAATTATTCTCCCATATTGAAGTGGCAAATATGGCAGCACGTACAGGCGACCACAAATCCGCTCGGTACTCATTCATATGCAGACGCCGCATTTCTATCGTCTGTGTTGTCACAGGCTGTGCGGTTCCCAAACGCAGATGAGCATCAACAACGATACGTGAATGACACCAGGTTTGCCTTGTGGCGTATGCTGGGACGTTGCTTCCAAATACTGACATACATAAAGATTACGTATCCTGACGCTAAGAGGCAGGTGAGTGAGTTTGACGACGTGTTAGCTTTAGTGCTATCGACAACGGAAAGTGAACTTCAGTTATCTTTGGATGAGCAGCTAATAATAGAAGAATTAAGGAATCGTGACAATCTTCCGAAGTGAAGAATGAATCGGCTGGAGGCCTAAAATGAAAACCGCAGCAATCTATTGTCGGGTATCAACCGAAGACCAGGAGAAGGAAGGCACTAGCCTACAGACGCAGCTTGAGGCTTGCCTTAAATACTGCCAGGATAAGGGCTATGACCCGGTCTACCGCTTCAGTGAGGCATATTCCGGGCTAACCCTAGAGCGGCCAAAGCTAAACGAGCTGCGGGAATTGGTAAGAGCCAGTGATATTGATGTTATCGTTTGCTATTGCCTTGACCGGCTGTCGCGCGACCCTGTTCATGGTGTCATTCTTACTGAGGAGCTTGAGAAGCACATGGTAGCACTTGAAGCTGTCACTGAATCAGTCGATGGGTCAGACCTGGGCAAGCTGATAACTTATGTCAGAGGCTATGCTGCTAAGCTAGAGGCAATAAAGATCAGAGAGCGCACGATGCGCGGCAAGCTGGCTCGCGCTCAGAGGGGACTCATACCATCAGGCGGGAGCGGCAAACTCTATGGCTATCGATATTGCGATGAAAAATCTGCTGACGTTAAGAAGGGTGTCAGAGTTGAGGATGAAGCTGAATCGCAGTGGGTGAAAAAGATTTTTGCATGGTACACCCAAGATCGTCTGACGTTGGATGAAATAACTCTCAAGTTGAGAGGGTTGGGCGTTCCCACCCCCAGAGGCAAGGGCATCTGGTATCACAATACGATCAGAAGAATACTGACCAACTCGTCTTACATAGGCAAGACCTTTGTCAATACTGAAAAAGTCGAGAAAGACGTGGTGGTAGCTCTGCCACAAGACAAGTGGATCGAATTGCCTGGGGCAACGCCGGCGATCATAGACGAAGCCACTTTTGAAGCAGCCCAAAGCGCCCTTCGCAGAAACAAGGAGCTTGCGAAACGTAATGGCAAGAATGATTTTTTGCTGGGCGAGAGGGTGCGCTGCGCGAGATGCGGGCGACCATATTGGGGCAGAAGTAAGCATAGAGCAGATGGCACGACCTGGAGAGGCTACACATGCTCAGGGAACGCGAGAATAGTCACTGATCACTATTGTGGCAATACCACACATAACGCAGCAAAACTTGAAGGGTTAGTTTGGGCAGAGATTGAAAAGATCATCTCTGACCCTGAGGTCGTTATGGCAGAGGTTCAGCGCACAAAGCAAGAGGCGAACGGCGCACCCTTATTGAAACAGAGCCTGGAGCAGGTGGAGATTCAGCTAAAACACCTCAAGAAACGTGAGCAGCGCGTCTACAGAATCTTTGAGTTCGGCGGCGATGAGGCTTTGCTTGTCGCAGACATGGCTTCAATCAAGACTGAGAGACAAAAGCTCCTCGACGAGCAGAAGCATATCGAAGCACAACTCACCACAGCAGTAGACTTTGAAGCTCGGCATCAGGGAATTGAGAGGTTCTGCGAGTTGATCAAGGGGAAGCTGTCAACACTGTCTTTCAAAGACAAGAGACTTATCCTTGAAGCTCTCAACATTCAGGTCACAGTCGATGGCGAGAATGGTAAAGTCACTGGCTCGATTCCTTCAGTCACAGACAACGCTCAGCAGGAAGGGTGTATTGTGAAACCTCCATTGTGACAGGAGTCACGACGCTACAAAACCCTCACCAGGCGAGCCAGCCTCCGTCCACGGCTATAGTCTCGCCTGTTACAAAGCTTGATGCTTCGGAGGCTAAAAATACCACCACACCTGCCAGCTCATACGGC
This sequence comes from Dehalococcoidia bacterium, assembly GCA_034409195.1. GTDB lineage: Bacteria > Chloroflexota > Dehalococcoidia > SZUA-161 > SZUA-161 > JACWAE01. Next base: position 12,107 of record DAOUMT010000105.1, on the reverse strand, counting down.
TTGCCGCTCCTGCGCATGGGTATCTTGCTCAGGTTGAATTGGAGGACTCTTTCGTCTGACTCGATGTCACGCTTAGTCATCTCAGTCTCGAAATAGGATGGAGCGATGGCATTGACCCTGACATTGTACCTGCCCCACTCTACCGCCAGCGCCCTGGTCAACTGGACTATAGCGCCCTTGCTGGCTATGTAAGGCGAGATATTCATGAACCCGGTGAGCCCGAACACCGAGACCATGTTTATGATGCTGCCCGATTTCCTTTCCACCATGCCCTTCCCCACGGCCTGGCAGCAATAGAAACAACCCTTCAGGTTAGTATTCATCACCGAGTCCCACTCCGCCTCGGACAGCTTCAAGAACGGCTTCACCAGGTTGATTCCGGCATTGTTCACCAGGATGTCCACCCTGCCGAAAGCCTTGAGCGCCCCGGCTACCATGGCATCGACTTCTTCTTTTCGAGTTATATCCGTGGACATAGAGAGCGCGATACCTCCCCGGGACTGGATTTCCGAAACGACCCTGTCCAGAGGCTCCTTCCTGCGCCCGCTTGCCACTACGGAGGCGCCTGCCTCAGCCAGAGCTTTAGCGCATGCCTCTCCCAGGCCGGTGCCTGCGCCGGTAACTATGGCTACTTTACCCGTCAGGTCGAATATCTTAATCTCCGCTCTCCTATCTGCCCTTGAAGCGGGGCTTGCGTTTCTCCAGAAAAGCCTTCCTGCCCTCCTTGACATCCTCCATCAGAAGGAGGCCGGGGCTGAGCAGGTCTTCCCAGCGGTAATCGTCATCGCAGCCTCTATGGAGCATACGTTTTATAGCTCGCACGGCTAAGACAGGGTATCCGGCTATACTTTGAGCCAGGCTGTCGACCTCGGCGTGAAGCTGGTCATGGGGCACCACCTGGGCAACCAGCCCGTACTCCTCCGCCTTTTTAGCATCTATGGTCTTGCCGGAGAGCAGCAGATAGCCGAGCCTGCCCCGTCCCAGTGTACCTCTGCCCCTGCCCAGGGTTATGACGTGGACAGCGCCCACCCTTACCCCCTGAAGGCCGAACTGCGCCCTGTCCGAGGCTATAGCGATGTCGCTGACGATAGCGATCTTGCAGCCATATCCGAAGGCATAGCCGTTAACAGCCGCTATCACGGGCTGGGGGATGTTCTCGATGCGGCGAAACATCCGGGCGTCCGACCTGATGAAAGCGTTCGACTCCTTCAAATCCTTGAAATCCAACTCCTCGAAATCAACGCCGGCGCTGAAAGCCCTGTCCCCCGCACCGGTGATTACCACGACCTTCACGTCGTCGTTATCTTCCACCAGCGATAGAGCGTGGTCTATCTCGCGGAACATCTTGAGGTTGCAGGCATTGAGCTTATCAGGGCGGTTCATAGTCACAGTGGCAACCGCGTCTTTGACTTCAAAGGTAATAGTCTCATAATCGGTGTGACGCTGAGTCCGCTTCGCAGGTCTTCGATTATTCATAGATTCCGTTCCTCAGAGCTTCTTGATGTGGCCTCTAGTATATTTGCAGCTTCAATACCTGTCAAGGAAAAGGGAGAAACCAGTGAGGGCTACGTGTTGTATTCCGCTGTAGCTCGATGCTATAATGACCTCGGCTTCAACGCAGATTCGTTTTTACGGCAAAGCTGGCAGTCTGCGCCCAGGACAGGAGTTAGCCTCATGAAGGTTATGGAGCTGTTCAGGCTCGACGGGAAGGTGGCCATTATCACCGGCGGCTCCAGGGGGCTGGGCTTCTGGATGGCGGAAGGGCTGGCGGAGGCCGGCGCTGATATTGTCCTCTGCGCCAGAAAGCTGGAACCATGCCAGGAAGCAGCTAAGGCTATCAGGGAAATCGGCGTCCGCAGTGCGGCATTCAGTTGCGATGTGTCCGACCCGGCTCAGGTGAAGGACGTGGTGGAAAAGGCTGTTGCCCAGTTCGGCCATATAGATATCCTGATCAACAACGCCGGCTTCATATGGGAGGAGCCCCTGGAGAGTATGTCGCTGGAAAAATGGAATCGAACGCTGGCGATAAATGCGACCGGGACTTTCCTGTTCACGCAGGAAGTCGGCAAGTATATGATTAAGCAAAAACAGGGGAAGATTATCAACATCGCCTCTGTAGCTGCACTGGTCTCGGCAGACCCTGAGCTGTCCAACACTGTTGCCTACAGCGCCAGCAAGGGAGCGGTAGTGGCTCTGACCCGCGACCTGGCGCGCAAGTGGTGTCAGTACAACATAAATATAAATGCTATCGCCCCCGGCTATTTCGCTACCAAGATGTCCAAGTTTCTGCTCGAGAACCGGCAGCCGCAACTTATGCGCACCATTCAGATGAAGAGGCTGGGGACAAAAGACGATGTTAAGGGGGTTGCTGTATTCCTTTGTTCGGCTGCGGCAAGCTACATCACCGGCCAGACGCTGGCTGTGGACGGCGGCGTGCTAATCTAAGACTCGAAGAGAAAAGGCTAATATGTCATTGCGAGCGAAGCGAAGCAATCTCAGCGCACCCGATACATACTCACCGGCACGAGAGATTGCCGCGTCGTCCGCCTGTTGCCAGGCGGACGATCTCGCAAAGACATATAAAAGCGCTCTTTGACAGGCTCAAGGCAAACGACTGTTGAGGATAACTCCATAGCGAGCGATGATGGAATATATAATCCCGTTCGTGGTGAGCTTGTCGAACCATGAACGGTAAGGAGACGGCTTTCGCAGTAATTAGATTTATCAGGAGTGCAAGAATGTATTCAGCAGAAAAGTACCTGTGGTGGAATGAGGCGGAACGGAAACTGGCTGACGAGGTGGCGGATTTCTCAGACAATGTGATAAGGGCGCAAATCAACGAAATCGAGAGGTCAAAGAAGTTCCCCTGGAACTGGTTCAAGGAGATGGGCAAAAAGGGCTGGTACGGAGCTTTTATCCCGGGAAAATACGGCGGCACGGGCAAGGGTATCGGCAGGACTACCGGCTTCTGCATCGTGCTGGAGGAAATTGCCCGCGGAGCGCCTGTCGCAGTGGACTTCTATGAGACAACCATTTACGGATACTCGCCTATTGTCAGGTTCGGCACTGAGAAGCAGAAGAAAAAATGGCTTCCCAGACTAGCCACCGGCGAGCTTTTCGCTGCCATCGTCATCACCGAACCCTTTATGGGATCAGACGCAGCGAACATTCAAACCACAGCCGTACGCAAAGGCAATGAATACGTCATCAACGGCAAGAAGCGGTTCATCACGTTGGGCGGTATCGCCAATCTGTACGTTGTTTATTGCAAGACCAGCGATAACCCCGAAGACCGCAAGAACCATCGACATCTAAGCACCTTCGTGGTGGAGAAAGGTACTCCGGGATTTACTGTGGAGGCTATACATGACCCCATGGGACGCTTCGGCTCGAGGCACGCCGTCCTGAATTTCGACGAGGTGCGCGTCCCCAAAGAGAACCTCATTTTAAACGAAGGCGACGGCTGGAAAATCCTCACCGATGCCCTGAATATCGAAAGGCTCGGTGTGGCGGCTGGCGCCGTGGGTACATCCCGCTCGGCTATAGAAGCCACAGCGGAATACGTGACCCGGCGGGTGGCCTTCAATCAGACTCTCGCCGACATACCCGGCGTACAGACCATGTGCGGAGAGATGGTGACCCGGACGAACCTCATCAGTTTGCTGGTTTACTACTCGGCACACAAGATGGACCTGGGCATCGATGTTCCCCTGGGCTGCACTATCGCCAAGGTTTTCGCCACGCAGTCCCTGATGAAAACAGTACTGGATTCCGTGCAGTGCCACGGCGGTGATGGCTACATGCGCAACTACCCCGTGGAAAGGCTGATGCGGGACTCCAAGCTCATCGAGATAGGCGCAGGGGCCAACGAGCTGATGCAGCACCTGGTGTGGAGGCTCTGGCTGAAGGACTACCTGGCGCTGCGCAGTGCAGGTAGAAAACCGGTCACCCAGAGCAGCATCACAGGCCCTGCAGCGAAAAAGAAAATCCTGGATGCCCTGGCAGATTTCTACTGCCGGCACCCTGCTCTTTACATGGAAAAGGAAGACATGATGGAGAAGCTGGCTCTGACCGAAGTGGACATGGATAAGGCGCTGGAAGCTGCGGAGTCGGAAAAGCTGGTGGCCCTTTACCGCAAGCGGGGCCGCATCGCCCTGGCCAAGGCAACTTACGCAGGTCTCAAGAAGGCCAAGCCGCAGAAGCACTATCAGTTCTTCCCTGATTTTGTAGACAAGAAAAGGGAAGTATTTTAAGCAGACCTGTCGAAAGGCGGAGCCCATGGAGCTAAAAAACATCGTCTATGAAAAATCGGAGGGCATAGGCACTATTACACTCAACCGTCCGGCGAAACTGAATGCCATAACCTTCGACATGCTGGACGAGATATGGGCCCTTCTTCAAGATATCATTGCTGACGAGGAGGTGCGGGTTATAGTCCTGACAGGGGCAGGCAGATACTTTTCGGCAGGGGCAGACCTGGAAATTCTGTCAACGCTGACACCGGCGACTTTCCGCTGGCGGCAGCGCAGGTACTGGAACAGGGTCTTCAGCGAATTCGAGGACATACAAAAACTGACTATCGCAGCTCTGAACGGCCCGGCTATCGGGGGCGGCCTGGAGTTTGCTCTCTGCTGCGATTTGAGATACTCCGTGGATAACGCCACCTTCTCGCTGCCGGAGATAAACTTCGGCATTGTTCCCGATTCCGGCGCAACCGTCCGCCTACCCTGGCTAATCGGCCTGGCAAGAGCCAAGGAGTTCATTCTGAGCGGTGATACCATCACGGCTAAGAGAGCAGAAGAGCTGGGGCTGATAAATCAAGTTTTCCCACAGGGAGTCTTCAAAGATGAAGTACATAAAATCGCGTTGAAGATGGCGCAAAAGGCTCCTCTGGCATTGGGAATGGGCAAGCAACTAATTAACAGAAGCTTCCAGCAGAAAGATGCAAAATTGGGTCTCGAAGACGCTATTGACCTGCAATCCATATTGATTCAAACTGAGGACTATCAAGAGGCGATAAAGGCGTTTAAAGAGAAAAGACCGCCCCTCTTCCGCAGTAAGTGAGTTCCCGGCTGCCCCCGAGTGTAAGAGTAGCAAGAAAGGATAGGCTCATGGGTTTAACAAAAGCGCTCTCAGGTTTAATCGCTGTCCTGGTGATACTAGCTACGCTCAGCGGATGCGGCTCGAAGGTCTCCGGTAAATTCACTGAAAGCGTGGTATCTTTTCAGACCGCGGACTCAAATATCGTGGGCAACCTGACTATCCCCGAGGGCAAGGGGCCTTTCCCGGCAGTGATAGTGCTCGCGGGCAGCGGGCCTTTTGACCGCAACGGAGATGTTGACCCCAGGAGTGGCGAAGCCTTTAAATTGAGCTCTACCTACAAGGATATCGCTTATGCCCTGGCCCAAGAAGGCTTTGTCACCCTGCGTTACGATAAACGAGGTGTTGGGAACAGCACCGGAGAGGGCGGGGACTTCCCGGAGCCCTCACTACGCGACCTCAAAGCAGCGGTTGCTTTCCTCAAGGATAATCCATCGGTTGACCCTAAACGTATCGCACTGGTGGGACACAGCCTCGGCGGCCTGTGGGCCCTGATGGAGGCTGCCGGGAATGACAGTATAGCCGCAGTATGCGTTATGGCTACGCCGGCCAAGCCTTTCAGCGAGGTCATAATCGAGCAGATCGAAGGGCTACTGAAGCTGGAAGGAGCAAACGAGACTGCGATCGCTCAAACAGTTGAAAAGCAGAGGGCGCTTTATGAACAGCTTCGTTCAGGCGGGCTGGATCCCGCGACCTACCCTGAGCCCGTGCGTTCCCAGCTCGAGTTTTTGAAAGCGATGATGGATATTTCCGGCGCTGACTATGCTAAGGAGATCAAATGCCCTGCCCTGATCCTGCAGGGAGAAAAGGACCTGTTCACAGTAATACCACAGGAATCACAAGAGCTAAAGGAAGCTTTCATCGAAGGTGGGAATAAAGACGTTAAACTAGTTACCTTCCCCAACCTAGACCACATGTTCCGCCCCACTCCTGGCCAGCCAAGCCCACAGCTTTACTATGAGGACCGGGGCCCTATCCCCCCCGATGTGGTTAACACGATTGCCGACTGGATGAAAACTACCCTGCACTGAAAAAATCTGAACGCGGCCTTAAACAGAATGAAATAAAACGAAGGGGGACGGTTCACTAGCTGCCCTGCAAGAACCTTTCGAACCTGTCTTTTTTCGCCTTACATATCGGGCAGACCTCGGGCGGCTCGTTCCGGGCGCAGAGATAGCCACACACCCTGCAGCGCCACACAGGCATCGCAGCAGAAAATGCGGCCCCCACGTCGATGAATTTTTCGAACCTGTCCTTTTTCGCCTTGCATACCGGGCAGATTTCAGGCGGCCCGTCCCTGGCACACAGGTATCCGCATACTTTGCAGCGCCATACTGGCAGTGAGACAGCCTGTGCCGCGCCCTTAGCTTTCGGCTTCGAGGCCTCTTCTTTCAGCCTCTTCATTTCCTGCTCCGGGGGACGCCGTTCTGGTATCGAACCAGCTACTTTTTTACCCTCTAATACCTCAGTAGATACATAGAGCGCACAGTAGCACCCTCCGTACTCGTCAACATCGGCGTCTCTATAGTCGCAGGGACATATTATGTCAAGGTCGTCTTCCTTGACACCCGAGGCGAGACGGCAGGGGCAGGCCCAGTAGCCGTAGCGTTTTTCGTTAACCAGCAGGCTTCTGACAAGGTCTTTGGTGAAACTCACATCGGGATTGAGGTGATACCCGCCTTCTTCCGCTTCCCGGTTCAGCCTCTGGTAAAGTGAATCTACAGCTTTGTCGCTGACTTCAGTTCTTTCCACCGCCTACCGCCTGCGTGATTTTATCCTCCTGAAAGCCCACTATGCACCTGTCATCGTCTATCACTACGGACGGGAAAGAATGAGCCTGGTTCCAGCGGTCAAGCTCCGCCATCACTTCATTTTTTGCCTCGCCGTCCAGCAGGTCAACGTCTATGTATCTATAGCCCACGCCCAGGGTATCAAGCAAATTCTTCGTCTTGCGGCACCACCCGCAGGTGCTCAACGCGAATAAAAGTATATCGCCTTTTCTCTTGCCAGGCACCTTCTTGGCATACTTTTCAAGTTTCATTATTCTCTTTCCTCTCGAATATTCTCCGCTCTCAGAATCAAGCGAAAGTGTGGAACTTGTCTTTCTTGGCTCCGCATATAGGACATACGTCAGGAGCGTCGCCTTCGTAAGTCCAGCCGCATACAGTGCATACTTGCACAGGCCCTAACTGTACATCTTTCCCTGAGTCGACAGCCGACTTCGCTTTCTGGAAGAAGGCAGCGTGGGTTTTCTCTGAGGAAAGTGCATAGAAGAAGCTGCGCTCGGCGCCCTTTTCACCCTGGAACTTTGCTGTCTCCAGATAAGTGGGGTACATCTCGTTAATCTCGAACGTCTCGCCGTCGATACCCCCCTGCAGATTCTGCGATGTGGGACCAATGCCGAAGACAGCCGCGGAGTTGCAGACAAAGCCTCCCACCAGATCCCTCAGCTCCCTGAAGTGATTGTTGGCGTGGATTTTTTCGGCAAAGGTAATCGCCCTGAACAGGCGAGCGGTGTTGGGGAAGCCATCCTTCTCTGCCTTATCGCCCCAGGTCCCGTAGCGCATGTGAGCCATGGACTCACCACCATAGGCGTTATGCAGATTGGCCGATGTAATGTCGTGCATAATTCAACCTCCTTCAATAACAATTTTATTGTATCAAATATTATGATAAATATGGGAGATAACGAAGTCATAACATGGAGAAAGGAAAGGTTAAAAAGTTATCACATTTTTGGGAGGTGTCATCAATAGTTATTGGGTTGCGCTGCCAGTTTCGTCGGTCATTGTTCGCCTTGGGTTAAACTGTGACCTCTTCACAAATAACGATTCGAGTTGCACAACCCGCAACCGCCCAACAATTTACCCTATTTGACAGACATGTAGCGTCGTGACTCCTGTCACGACGGGTAATTAGTCGCCACAGGAGTGGCGACGCTACGCCATTCGATCAGGCAGACACATGGGTCTGCCCTCACGTCAATGAAGGAAATACATTTCAAAAGGCTGAGGGCTACATGAGTTCGCGGTAGACTTCGACGGTCTTCCTGGCTGCCGCCTGCCAGCTGAAGAAGTCTTCGACCCTCTTGCGGGCTGCCTGCCCCATCCTTTCCCTCAACGGCTTATCGGCGAGAAGGCGCTTGATCGCTGCTGCCAGCGCCTGCGGGTCTGCAGGCGGCACCAGAATCCCGGCTGCATCCTCACCCACTATCTCAGGCAGCGCTCCGGCTCTGGTGGCAATAACAGGGGTGCCGCAGGACATTGCTTCAGCCGCAGGCAGTCCGAAGCCTTCGTAGACTGAGGCCGTAACTCCTATCTCTGCGGAGGAGTAGAGCCTGACCAGCTCCTCTGTGCTGACATAGCCGGTGAAGGTTACCTTGTCGGAGATGCCAAGCTGCTGCGCCAGGTTCGTGCCGTACCCCTCGCTGGCTTCCTGCTTGCCCACAACGTATACCCTGATATCAAGGTCGTTCTTGAGCAGTTTCACTGCCTCCAGCAGGTAGGGTATGCCCTTGGTCTTGTCCTCGACTTTGCCCACTACGACCAGGCTGTTGGGCTCTTTCTCAACGTGGTCGAGCCGCCTGAACATATCGGTATCAATGCCGTTATAGACTACTCTGACCCTCTCTTTGCGTAACTTGAAGGCGCGGGCAGTATCCTCAGCCGAGGACTGGGAGACAGCGATCACCCTTGCCATGCGCCTGCTGACAATGCCCTGCATGTTGAGGAAGGAATAAAACATGGCCCATCTGACGCCGCGCCTTAATGTATCCGACCGGGCCAGGGAGGCTGCGAGGTCGACAGTGATAGGGTGATGTATGGTAACGACAACGGGCACGCCGAGGCTTTTCATCAAGAGCAGGCCGTAGCCCAGCGTCTGGTTATCGTGAATGATGTCGAACCGCTCCCGGGACATGAGGTCGCGCAGTGTGAAATAAGCCCTCATACTGAAGGTGAATATGTCGGGGAAGAACCCGATATGCACTGCCGCAATTTCATAGAGGTTGAGCGGAGTTAAGACCTGCAGAGGGCTCGACAGCGAGGAGAGGCTGCTGGTCTCGTACAGGTTGAGCCCCGGCACTTTGTGCAGCTTGACGCCTTCAGGTGGTGTAGGATAAGGCGGGCCTGATACTATGTGGACTTCGTGCCCCAGCTCCTGGAGCGCTCCGGCCAGATAGCATATATAGACCCCCTGCCCGCCGCAATACATATTTCCCCTGTAGGTCAGGAGGCAAATCTTCATTTAAGGCCTTTATATGCGATAGCAGGTCGTTTGTCAAGGCAAAGCTTTTGCTGGGAGTTCACTGCAGAGAGGCGCTGAGTTCGCCGGGAAAGGTGTAAATCCGTCCAACTAAATGTAAGATATTTTTAATATTATTGCTCTGGATTTTATGACTTTTACACCGCGGGCCTGTTAACCTTGCCATCATATTATATTAACATAGAGGTATTTATGAGAAGGGAGGTCTTCAGCGAATGAACTGGCTTGATGTCGTGCTAGGCATTTTCTTACTTATAATGGCAATCTGGGGACTCATGCGCGGCCTGATAAGCACCCTTATTCCTATCATCGGTCTGATTGCAGGCATTGTGGTAGCAGGACGCTACTATACCGGCCTGGCCCATGGCTTCCACGGTCACTCCACCGCCGCTTATATAGCTGCGTTTGTGGTGATCGTCATCCTTTTTATGATAGCTGCTTTTATTGTAACAATGATAGTGCACCGCTTCCTGAAACTGGTACTGCTCGACTGGTTGAATCACCTGGCCGGATTCGTTCTGGGTGCGCTGTTGGGCGGCTTCATCGCCGGCGCTATTTTATCCATACTGCTCAATCACTCAATCGGGGTATCCCTGATATCCGGTTCCATAGTCGCCGCTTTCCTGGTGGAGAAATTTCCACTGGCGCTTTCTTTCCTTCCCGGAAGTTTCGACCACGTCAAACAATTTTTCCAAAAATGACAAGAAAGCAGAGATATTTTGAAAGCCGTGCGTTGACCGTCCTGTGAACCGGGGCAAGAGGCTATTAAGCCCATTCTTTGATAATATCTTTCGAGGGCAGCACCAGGCACATACGGGGCAATATCTTGAGAGCCATCTCGTGCGCTGTTTTGTCGGTCGAGGAGGCACAGTCGGAGACTACAACAGTGTAGAAGCCGCGGATGGCGGCCTCGCGGGCGCTATGCTCGACGCCGTACTCAGTGGCGATGCCGGTAAAGAGAATGGTCTGCACTCCGTGGAAGCGCATCAGTTGCTCGAAGTTGGTGCCAAAGAATATGTTAGGCGAATGCTTATTGAGAACTACCTCGCCCTCGGCTGGCGCCAGAGAAGCGGCAATCTCAGCTTCGGGACTGCCCGGCTTCATGAAAACGGGGATTTTGGAGGGGTCATCTACACCGAAGCGTTTCATGGACTGGTAGATGCCCCAGCCAGGCTGGTATCCGGCAGGCAGCGGGGTGATTTTGGTATAAATTACGGGTACTTTCTGTTGGCGGGCGGCGGCAAGTAGCGCCTTGAGGTTAGCCAGAAACTCTTCCTTATTGAAGATGTGGTCGACCAGCGCGTTCTGGCAGTCCCAGAGAACAAGCGCAGTATATTCCGGATTAGCGATTTCTTTAAGATTCTCAAAAATCGTCAGTTTCCCCAGTGTTTTCATTCCCTTCCTCCTCCACTTACATAAAGCTTATTTCTCGGCTGCCCCTGGTCAACCGACTAGTAAAAAGTTACGGCTTCGCTGCCTTTGGTCACGTTGTCGAGCTCGCAGAATAACGTGAGAGTAGTGTTTCCGGCAACCGTCGATGCGCTGGGCTTTACAGTAACATTCGTGCCACCCGTGAGTGTAACAATATGACTGCCGTCTGCCGTTACCGCCAAAACAGACACCGAGCCCACAACCGGAGACGAGAAACGAGAAACGATATCCGCCGCACTCGGAGTGGTCAAGGTATGCGCGGAGGCAGAAGTGTCAAAGCGGAACAGTACGTATTGACCGAACTGAGCGCCGGTCATGGTGAGGTCGCTGGCTCCCGAGTCATAGAAGGCGCTGACCGGTTTGCTCTGAGACCCGAGGCAGGATGCCGAAAAAAACAAGACGAGTACCAGCAAGATTAATAGAGGGAGAAGATACCAGCGGGCAGACTTTCGTTTCATTTATCTCTCCTTTTCTAAACAATACTCGGCGAGGCCGACTGAGGGCACATTGTTATCGTTTTTTTATTGTCCCCTTTCTTCTCAATATATCGCCACTCCGCATATTGTTTCACATCCACCATGACAAAGTCAAAAATATGAGTGGAGAGGTTCTAGGCACAGCATGCTGTGCCCCTGCGAATAGGAACAATCCTTGAATCAGATAATGTGGAACGCTGGAAGGCGACCTCGGGATGCTTTACCCCGGCATGACCGATGTCATTTTTACACTTAATCATCAGCCATAAGGATACATCTTCGTTTTGATCCCGTTCAATCGGTCCAGGAGGTTGTTGTGTTTGGTTTCGTCTTCTAACAGGTACTCTATCAGATATTGTTGTATAACCATGTGCTTGCCCTTCAGGGAGGTTAGTAGCTGTGCAGCGGCTTCCATCATCTTTTTCTCCAGTTGTATGTGCTGCTCGATCATTTCCCATACCTGGGCCAGCTCCTCAGGAGTCAAGCTAACTGTCTTCTCCCCGAGGCTATCGGCAATGAAATCTTGCACCTGATAATGCATCTTTGAGTCTCGTTGGATGATCTCCATAGCCAGGCGTACAACAGGGTTTTTCGTCTTCTCGATGATGTGACCCGTTGACGTCACCGACGCGTTCTCCGCTTTCTGCCACTGCCTCATGTCCGAGATAATCTGTTCCTGTAACTCCTTTGTATTCATCTGCTACCTCCTTTATTGATGTGCCCCCGGTTCGGCAGTGATAGCCTTTCATAAGCCTAAATCACACTGGCCCTCCTAGTTCCATTTCACGGCTATTCTCTCACGCACGTGGAAAGCCAGATACTGAAGCTGTACTAAGC
>DAOUMT010000104.1:0-7102 GCA_034409195.1 Dehalococcoidia bacterium | reverse complement strand
ACACTGGATACATACAGCCACGTCGTCCCTGGCATCCAGCAGATGGCGGCAGCACGCCTTGACGATATCTTCAAGAACGCGCCTAAGAATGAAGCCTTGCAAAAAGTCGGTTAGCGTTTCGTTAGCTTTTTCCATTATGTCAGCCGGAGCGACCTCTATAATGCCGAATTTCAGCGTCAAAAACTTGAGCTAACGGGCCGAGGATGATAAATTACTGGCGGGTTTGAAACCCGCCCCTACGAATCTATTCGACCTTACCGAACAGCAGGTCGCGCACGCTGCTGATCTGAGTCAGCAGGCTAATCAACTTCGCACCTTTTTCGGGAGTGCCATAGCCATCTTCGGGTATCTCCACGATGCGGTCTACAAACGCCCCGGGCGTAACCACGTGCTCGGGGTCTATCTCGCCAACCTCCACTATCTTATCTGCCTCTACAATGGTGGTTTTAGCTGCCATCGCCATCACAGGCTGGTTTCCTCTATACCCGCCTTTGAATACCAGATTGCCCAGCTTGTCTGCCTTGTGTGCTATGATGAAAGAGTAGTCAGGCTTTATCGGCTCCTGGAACAGGTATTCCTTGCCCTTTATCTCCCTCTTCTCTTTTCCTCCTTCAAGCAGAGTACCTATACCTATAGGGTCATAGAAGCCGCCCAGGCCAGCGGCTCCGGCATACAGCCTCGAGGCGAGGGTGCCGTGGCCGACAATCTCTACCTCTAGCCCTTTGTCTATATATTCCTGTAGAAAGGCGCCGGCACCGAGGTTCATGATGCCTGCAATGGATGTTATCAGCTTCTTCATCTGGGGAAGCAGGAGTGCGGGGAGGACGGCATCCTCCTCGGGCCAGACCATGGGGATAAACGTGTGAGTGATGGCAGTGAGGTCTTTGGTGCCCTTCCGCTTGAGGGCGGCGATGAGGTTCTGGGGAGTTGCCGGGTAGCCCCAGCACTCTATAGCAATGGAAGCGCCGTCGGGGATATCAGACACAGCTTCATCGAAGCTGGCAAACACTTTATTAATCATGCTTCTCTCTCCTTGCCAAAGCCCTATGGGTAGGTTGGAGCACCCGCTCCAACCGCACGCCTGGAGTATGTGCTCCAGGCTACCCTATCGCCACATTATTTTCCGGTTCGCAGCTAGGGCTTGAGTCTCACTCTATAGTGGCAAACTGCTGCGCAGGTTCTCGCCGGGCTGCAAACTACTTCAGTTTTAGCCACGGTTTTTCCGGTAGCAGCCGCCATCATCTTCCCCGCCAGACGTGCACCGCTGTCGCAGCACTCGGGCAGCGGTTCCCTTATTCCCAGCAGGACGAAGGGACAGTGGCACAGCGGCCTGCCATCTTCTCCCATGGTGGCGTCATAGGACAGGTCGTAAACATTACCTTTACCTTCTATAGTCCACGGGCCTATGGGCGGAGGCACGTCTTTCACAAATTTCACGTACTCATCCCAACTCATGCCAGGTTGAATCCCCAGCGCTCCTGCCATAGCCATATCTTCGCAGGTCACGCAGACACTCTTTAGAACGGCTTTCCTGTGTTTCGGGGGAAGCGCCTTGACTGCTTCAAACATCGCCGTCATAAGGGCAGGCATCCATGTCCTGTATATTAAGTCCTTAATGTCTTCTGGTATTTCCAGCGCCACTGCTCACCTCCTACTAGAAGTCTCCGGGATGCTTGGGCTTCTTATTAAACCATTGCTTGGGGGATAGCAGGAAACTAAGAATTGCCATCTTCATACAAGCCTTTACGACCGTGGCCAGGTCTCCAAAGCTCATTGCGGCTCGAATCCGCCATTTCACCGGTTCGGTAGTATCTACATGCATGATCAGGTAGTCGCCCTGACGTTTCATTTCTACCACTTTACCAGCCAACTGGGTCTTGCCCAGCCCTGTCGATCGGAAGAACATCGCTGCCAACCTCTCTATGCCTTAAAATGTGATTACACCACGCATAATCTTTCCATCGATGGTGTCTTTAATGGCCTTGTTTATTTGTGCCAGCGGATAGTGCGCTGAAATCAGCTTATCCAGAGGCAGCTTGCCTGACATGAACAGGTCTATATAGTGGGGGATGTCGATCTGAGGCCGTATGCTGCCCACGGTGCAGCCTGTGACTGTCACTTCTCTTAGAAAACGCCAGGCCTCCATGGAGAAAGTAGCTCCAATGGGCGCCAGCCCCAGAATAACAGCCATACCGCCGGGCCGCGAGTAAACCGAGTGAACAGCCTGGGTCATAGCCGTAGTATTACCAATAGCTTCAAAAGCGTAGTCCACACCGCCAGCGGCGATTTCCGCAATCTTAGCTACCGGGTCATCCTTGGAGGCATTGACCAGGTCGGTTGCTCCTATCTCTCTAGCAAACCTGAGCTTCTTATCCAGCATATCCACGGCGATGATTTGACGAGCGCCTACAAGCTTCGCTGCCATGATTGCAGCCAACCCTACACCTCCACAGCCATATACAGCCACGCTGCTTCCGGCCTTCACCCTCGCCCGGTTTATCACCCCGCCGATTCCTGTGGAAGCACCACAGCCCAAAAGACAGACCACATCCAGCGGTGCATCTTCTCTGACCTTGATTGCTGCCGACTCATCCACTACGGCGTATTCAGCGAATGACGACTGCGCCATGAAGTGGCTCAGTTCCTCGCCGTTCTTTCTTTTCAACCGCTTGGTGCCGTCCGGCATGCTGCCCATGAGCATCGCTGTCTGAGGGTAATTCTCGCAACTGGTGGGAACGCCCATCAGGCAGGCGGGGCACTTCCCGCAATAAGGGGCAACGGTGAGTATCACTCTATCTCCCGGCTGAACCATTGTCACTTTGCTTCCTACCTTCTCCACAACCCCGGCCCCTTCATGCCCCAGCACCACCGGCGGGGGCGTGGCCAGATCGCCCTTGATACAGTGGATATCGCTGTGACAAACGCCGGTGGCCACTATCTTGACCAGGACTTCGTTGTCTTTAGGTTCGTCAAGCTCGACCTGTTCTATTTTTAAGGGTGTATTAAGCTCTTCCAGTACTGCTGCTTTTATCTTCATGTTATCTCCTTGGGGAAGGGCGAGGCGATGCTTCGCCCCTACAATTCCTAGTCTCCGAAGTAGCCCTTCTGGCGTGCTTTAACGATGTACTCGGGCTCCTTCCACCATTTTGTAATCTTATAGTCTTCGGCTATGGTGTTTGCCGCGATGTAGCCCGGGCCAAAAGTTACCAGCCCCCCGGGATTGACGCTGGCCCCGCAAACGTAAAGGTTCTTAATGGGCGTCCTGTTGGTAGAGCATTCATCATTAGGCCTGTTATACGCCATCTGGAATATCTCATATGCGCCCTGCTTGAATGAGCCTTGAACCATGTTCAGGTACTTGTTGGAGAAATCCAGGGGAGCTACAAAATACGTCCAGAGCACTTTATCTTTCGTCAGGTTAGGAGCGTATTTACGTAATGTGGCCAGGAATCCTTCCTCATGTACTGTCCTGATTTTACTGTCCCACCACTTCTCAGAACCCCCTTTGAGGTTGAAAGGTGCCATCTCAAACATAGATACCGTATGCCTTCCTTTTGGTGCCTGGCTGGGGTCATGCACTGTAGGGAAAGCACAGTTGAACGCAACCGTTGATGTCAGCTCACCTTTCTCTATGGCCTGGAAGTGGTGTATTACATCATCGGGGGTCTCATAGCCCATGACGTACATGAGCCCTTTGTTAATATCTTTATTGCCAGCGGCAGCAGCGAAGTTGGGCGGCTCCTCCAGCGCCACATGCAGGGAACACAGGCTCCATTTCTCCCAATGCCAGTTCTTGACCTTCTCCGCAAAATCTTTAGACAGGTTTTTCTCTCCCACTAACTGCAGGAAGGTCTGATCGGGGTCAATGCTGCTGACTACAGCCTTTTCAGCTTCATATATGGTGCCGTTTTCAAGCTCAACGCCCTTTGCAACGCCGTTCTCGACTATAATTCGCTTAATCCTCTGGCTGGCCCTGAGATGCCCTTGCCCGGGCTCCTGGATGACCCTGCAGATGGAGTTGCTCAGTCTATGTGAGCCACCCAAGCAAAGCCTCGTGTTAACCGCCCGATTCAGCATAAGCGGGACGAGGAAACCAAGCCCGCCGTTGTCGTATTCCAGTCCCCAGTGACAGGAGAGGTAAAGCATCAGCGCCCTCACGCGCTCGTTCTCGAAAAGCTCATATACAATCTCTTTGGGGCTCTTGTGCTGGTACTCGGATAACTCTCTGCCTATATCGGTCTTCTCCATGCCAACTACCGCCTCAAGCGTGGGCAGAGGTTTCACATAGGTGCCAGGGGCGAGAAACTCATCCATAAAGAGTTTAAATTTTTGAAAAACCTCTCTATAGGACTTGGCGTCCTTGGCAGAGAATTTCGCTATAGAATCGCACGACCTCTCCACGTCGGAGTAGAGGCACAGCGCCTTGCCGTCGGAGAAAGGCATCGTTACCTGCAGGTCGGGATAGACATATTTGCAGCGGTATTTCTCAAGCTCCAGGTCTTTGTAGACCGGTGCGTAGTCCACCATCATGTGATAGATGCAGTGCGTATTATGATAAAAACCGCCCAGCGTTACTTCTTCGGTGGCTAGCCCACCTCCGACTTCGAAGTACCTTTCCAGCACCAGAACCTTCTGTCCGGCTTTGCTCAAATAAGCAGCCACGCAGAGCCCGTTAGGCCCGCCACCAATGGTGATGAAGTCATACTTTGTTTGCATTTGCTTTCCCTCCGCAAGTTATTTCTTCCTCTCCGAATGGTGCAGTTTATCCCCTTGCCGCTTAAATCATGCGTCCTTCCCAAGGCTTCTTCAGACCGAGATGCTGGGCTATCCTCTTGTAACAATTGTAGCCTGAACAACCTAGCAACCCAACATTATGATGACCAGAGGCCAAGTAAAAGTCTTTTATCCCCGGCACTTGGTATTGGGCGAGTTCCGGTATAGGTCTGTTCTTGCCCCACTGACTTGGTATAATAGCTGGTGGTTGCACATCACCGTCCACCCAGCCGAGATTTTTTTGAAAGTGATCATAGGGAGTGCCAACATTGACACCAATGATATTGTCCTTGGTCATGTTGGGAGCATACTTTTGCCACTCTGTTGCAATAAGATCGCCTATTTGCCGCTTTACCAGCATCCACTCTCGTTCACTTAGCCAACTAGCGGGGGGAGCCCCTCCTGATCCCACCATAGCAAGATGTTTTCCTGGAGGGCCATAGCTAGGATCCCACTGAGTTTCGACGGATGCAGTAGGATACATCTTTGTGGGGAAATGGCCTGGTTTAATATTCTGAGTTTGGTAGCGATAATCCCGGAAAATATACTCGGGATCAGGATCTCCCATAAGCAACCAACGTGCTTTCCCTACATCGGGATTCCAACTTGCTGCCCTATATGCTGGTAATTCGTGAAAAGCAATATGCCCCCAAAAGAACTGGCTTCTATCATGTCTCAACTTGTTGACCTTCCTTCGGATTCCAGGGTCTATCGATACATCACGTAAGTGCCTATTGATTATCTCTTCGGCTCCTGAGGAATCAACCACTAGTTTTCTGGCCTTAACCTCCGCACCGTCGGCCAGTCTAATTCCGCAGGCTCGGCCATTCTCAACCAAGACTTGGTCAACATCGGCTTCAACAAAGAACTGCCCTCCCTGTTCAGCAAGAGCTCTTTGAAGAGCGTGGGCAACATTGTGAGTGCTGCCTTCCGCGCAGGCCAATCCTGAAACACCAAAAATTGTAGAAAGCCAGAGCATAGCCATCGTGAGGGGAGCACCGTCGTCAGCATAAACACCGTTATAATGGTTCCAGGTCATACAGTAGGTTTGTAATTCGGGGCTCTCGAAGAGATCACTGATTATCTCATATTCAGTCATGAAAGGATATCTCGGATCTACTAAGGACTCCGGATCATTTAATTGCATCTCTATGTAATCCGGCTCTCCGGGAAGCGGAGGAGGATTATAGAGATGCAAAAAGACTGCTGTAAAGTAGTCCCAAAATTTTTTCTCTGCCAAACTTGCCATTTTTTCGGCGTCCTTCGGCGATATCCTTGCAACTTCGCTGATATTCTTCGTGACTATATCCATCTGAGGGGTTATAGCCCCTGTTTCCTTATCCCACTTTGTAGCGGAATAGAAGACAAGGCACTTTTCATTTGTGAAAGCCATAGATGCCATGACTTCGGGGAAAATGAAGTTTAACCCCTTCTCGTGGAGCCTGAAGTCCTGGTTACATGGGCTATTCCAGAACCCTAAGTGCTCGGCATGCGGATTGCCAATGAACCCAGCTGCTGGTACAGGGCTTGAGCAAGCAGCACCGCCCAGTTCGTTGTGTTTCTCAAAGAGGCCCACCGTCATACCATTCATGGCAAGATAATTGCTGACCACCAGGCCTTGTTGTCCTCCCCCAATCACCACGGCATCGAAACTCGCATCTGCCATCTCGAGGTCCTTAGAATAGCCGTCCTTCCCACGGTTTCCACAGGTTCAGCTTTTGGGCAATACGCTTGTAGCAGTTATAGCCCGCCCATCCCGTTAACCCCAGGGAGTAATGGCAAGAACCAGCCGCCATCCAGAAGTCCTCTATGCCCGGGATCTGATACTGGGCGAACTCCGGTATGGGTCTATTGGCACCAAACTGACTGGGAGTGCCTGAGATGAGACCCCAGTTGCCTTCGAGGAAGTTGTCGCTTCTGTGCATGATATCCCAGGGAGTATCGATATTGGCAGCTATGACATTATCCCAGGTCATATTGGGCGCGTACTTCTGCCACTCTTTCAGGAAATGGTCGGGCGCCTCCTTCTTTATCTGCATCCACTCCTTCTCAGTCCTCCAGCTTGCGGGAAAAGCCATTTCCTCGAGGAGGGCAACATGCTTGCCCGGAGGCGCATAGCTGGGGTCCCATTTGCTGTCGGTGCCTTCCCAGAGATACAGCCTTTCCGGCCATTGCCCAGGCCTGATATGCTGATTGCGGAAGCGGTATTCTCGATCCATGTACTCGATATCGGCATCTCCCATGAATATCCAGCGGGCTTGACTGCAATCCGGGTTCCAGGCCTCCGCTTTGTACTTGGGAAGCTCATGGAAGGCGATGTGCCCCCAGA
>DAOUMT010000103.1:0-8125 GCA_034409195.1 Dehalococcoidia bacterium | reverse complement strand
GGAATATTCAGGCCTTCAGGCGAGGTCTCGAGCTAGGGGCAGCATTAGGAGTTTGACCCACAGTTCAAGATTTATGCAAATTAAGAGTGCTCTCGTCTGAGACCAAGCCGGATACTTACCTGCAGTTCATCTTCACACTTAATTGCATGTCATGTATCGTAATATTTCACAATTTGAGAAGAAAAGGTTTGACAGAAGTGTTATAATCACGGATATACATATCATATACGATGTCATCTACGATAGATAACTAACGGCAGGTGATAAACAATTTTTTTCACGAACAGATCGCCTGCTAACCTCACCTAGTATCTGACCATAAGTCATAAAGTATATATATGTTTCCATTAGTATCTGTTAAGGAATAATCGATGAAAAGAAAAATAAATGTCCTGAACTCGTTCCCTTTTTTTAGTGAAACTCAGCTAGACATCATCCGAAACGCTGTACCCCAGGTAGTAGTTGATAGTTACGCCTATGGAGAGACAGAGGAGGAGCGCTCGGCCAGACGCAAAGGAGAAATCGACAGGTTAGGACGCCATACGAGGGAACTCTCGCCTCAGTTCATTGCAAAACTTGCTGAAGCTGAGGTGATGTTCACCCTCGATGCACCGACGGATTTTATTCGCTATGCCCCAAAGCTTAAGTGGGTTCAGTTGATAGGGGCTGGTGTTGATCACCTGAAGGGGACAGGCCTTTTTGAAAGCAATGTTGATATTGTAACCACCAGGGCTGCGCGCCTTGTGGCAGAACATGCCATTGCCCTGGTTCTTCTTCTTGCCAAACAGCTTGGTCAATATCATGAATTAAGCAAGGCCCGCCAATGGCAGCGGTTATTTGGTCAAACTCTGTGGAGCAATACCATAGGTATTGTAGGACTGGGCCATGTCGGCACGGAGCTGGCACGACTATGCAACGCGTTCGACATGCGGGTACTTGCCACCCGTCTCAGGTGGCAGGAGACTCCTAAGGTGCGTGTAGACGCCATGTTCCCTCCGGAGAAACTGAAGGAAATGCTCAGCCAGTGCGATTATGTGGTTCTCTGCATGGCATTAACGCCTCAGACCGAGAACATGTTTGGCGAGGCGGAGTTGCGGTCAATGCAGCCAGGGGCGTTTTTGGTAAATGTGGCGCGCGGTGAGGTTCTTCAAGAGGACGCGCTGGTACGGGCCTTGCGCGAGGGGTGGATTGCTGGCGCAGCCCTCGACGTATTTCGCACCGAGCCGCTCAGTCAGGATAGCGAACTCTGGAATCTCCCCAATCTCTTCATTACTCCTCACAGTGCCTCCGCGGTGGTCAATTACGTGGATGTTGCGTTAGGGCAGTTTTGTGAAAACTTGCGCCGATATGTGGATGGCAAATCTCCTCTAAATGTGATAGACAAGAAGCTTGGATTTTAGGTAAACAGGCCAGAAACCGGAAGGCAGGTGTCGAATGAAAAAGGGAGAAGACCAGGAAGCAGGATTCTTGCCTCGGTACCGTGTCCTGGACCTGGCAAACGAGAAGGGTGTCTACTGCGGGAAACTTCTGGGCGACCTCGGCGCTGAAGTGATAAAAGTTGAGCCACCGGGCGGCGATAAGATGAGGTCCAGAGGCCCTTTCTTCAACAATGACGTTCATCCAGAGAAAAGTCTCTATTTTCTGTACTATAACACCAGCAAGGGATCGGTTACACTGAATCTGGAGCATCCTGATGGTCGCGCTATCTTCAAGAAGCTGGTAGCAACCGCAGACGCTGTGGTGGAGACCTTTCCTGTAGGTTATCTAGCCAGCCTAGGGCTCGATTATGCTGCGCTGAAACAAATTAATCCTCGGCTAGTGATGGTTTCTATTACCCCTTTTGGACAGACAGGGCCGCTCAAGGACTACGGAGTTTCAGATTTAATAGTCCAGGGGATGAGCGGCTACATGCAGCTTGTAGGCGACCCCTGGGGTCCGCCGTTACGCCTTGGAAATGAGCACTCCAACTTTGCTCCTTCACAATATGCTGCTGTAGCAATACTGGCAGCTCTCCACTACCGTGATGCTGCCTCCGGAAAAGGTCAATACATAGATATCTCCATGCAAGAGGCTCTGATCACTTTTTGCCAGGAGCAACTCGCAGCAGCCGCCTGGCTTGAACGAGGTGAAAACGTTATCAGACAGGGCCCCACCCACCCGATAGCTAAACCGGGTGGTCTTTATTCCTGCAAGGACGGCTGGACTTCTATATTCATTGTCACTCCGAAAGAATGGGATGATTTAGCGCGGTGGATGTATGAGGTGACTGGCGATAAGGAAATCCTTGAGGAAAAGTATAAAGGCGGCCTCATAAGCCGTTATGAATACCGGGACGAAGTAGAAGCAATGTTCCTGAACTTTGCTGGCATGCTTACCAAAAAAGAGATTTTCGAGGAAGGGCAAAGGCGAGAAATCGCAGTGCATCCGGTGAATGATGTCGCTGATTTGCTATCTGATGCCCAGCTAACATCGCGTGGGTTTTGGGTTGAACTGGACCACCCCATAGTCGGCCGGTTGAAATATCCCAAGGGAGCCTGGTATTGCGAGGATATGCCTTTGCTGAGAAAGGCAGCCCCTTTGCTGGGCGAGGACAACGAGAGGATTTACTGCGGTGAGCTGGGATATACCAAGAAAGAACTCAAGGCCCTGCGTAAAGAGGGTGTTATTTAAGAGGAGGGACGGATGGAGCAAAGAAAAGCGACCAAGGGCATTCTTGACGGTGTACGCATTGTCGAGCTAGCTCTCTATCTGGCTCTTCCTCTAACCGGGCGGTTGCTGGCTGCCCTGGGAGCAGAAGTTATCAAGGTTGAGAGCAATACGGCATTTGATCAGACCTGGCTTAGTGCCCCGCCGGGCCTGCTGCAAGCCGAATACCGCTTATTAAAGCGCAATATCAGCCTTAATCTCCGGGAACCTAAAGCCAAGCCCATAATGGAAGCGCTGCTGAGAAAAAGCGATGTCTTCGTGACTAATTTGGGGGAGGAGGCCTTGGTCCGCTTTGGCATTGACATCCCCAAGGTGCAGCAACTAAAGGATGACCTCATCATACTGTGGCAGACCGGATTTGGAAGAACGGGCCCCTACGGCGGCCTCAAGGGATATGGTCTCATGATGCAGCATGCGTGCGGAATTTCTCTAATGAATGGGTCTCCCGAACGGCCAGGTGCGGCAAGTGTGTCATACTCGGATTATCACACGTATCTGTTTAATGCATTAGCCTTAATGGGCGCTATTGAGAGACGGCGTCGAACTGGCAAAGGTACTGTGATCGAGTGCCCCATCTATGACTCAGGCGTGTGCACGGTGGGTCCTGCTCTACTTAACTATCAGGTAAACCGAGTGATGCCGAGCCGGATTGTGAATAGGGATCCGTTCGCAGCTCCGCACGGCGCCTACCCGTGTTTGGGCGAAGACCGCTGGTGTGTCATTGCCGTTTTCTCGGATGAGGAATGGCAGAGCTTTTGCAGCGTGCTGGGAAATCCGAAGTGGAGTAAGCGCACCGAGTTTAAGACTCTTGCCAGCAGGCTCAACAATGTGGATGAGTTGGATAGCCTTGTAGCAGAATGGACACTCAATCGCACGGCTCAGGAAGTGATGGAGAAAATGCAAAAGGCAAGAGTTAAGGCTGGTATCGTAGCCAAAGGCGAGGACCTGGCACAAAGCGAACATTTGAAAAGCCACGGGTTCTATAAAGCAAATAAGTATTTTGCGCCAGAGATTGGAAAGCCTGGCGTGGAATGGCCGGAAGTTGGCCCCTCAGTCATGTTTTCAGAGCCGATTAATTTTTCCGAAACCCCCTGCGCGTTCGGTCCTATGTCTAGGATTGGTCAAGACAATGACTATGTCTATGGTGAGCTGTTGGGTATGTCACAAGAGGAAATCTCAGCGCTAACTAATGAAGGAGTGCTCTTCTGAGGAAAGGAGAAAGGCGTGGAAAAGTTGGTGGTGCTCAACCCCATCGGAATTTTCAAACCTGACAGAGTAGCGCCTGCGCCTCGGCTGAAAGACCTTAACAACAAGAAGATAGGGCTTCACTGGAACGAGAAGCCCAGGGGCGATATAGCGTTGGAGAGGGTTAAAGAGCTACTGGAGAGCAAATTTACCGGCGTTCAGGTCAAATTTCTTCCCTCGACCAATATCGTGAGGACAATATCCGAAGAGCAGTTTGCTGAGATAATGGACTGGAAGCCTGATGCGGTAATAGGCTCCACCGCGGACTGAGGGAGTTGCAGTTCCTGGGTTGCCAGGAACATGTTTTCTTTCGAAAAGCTAGGTATACCTACGGTAGGAATCGCCTCTCGACACTTTATTGCAGATTACAGATCGACCTCTATATCGATGGGGCTGCCTGAGCTACCCATTATGGTGGCATCTGAGGCCTATAGCAGCGTAGGTTCGACGGAGGTCCGGAAAGATATCGATGAGCATATAGACCAGATTATTGCTGCTCTCACGACGCCGATAAAGGCGGGGAAGGGGCAGCTTGAGGTACCGATAACCACCCCGGGAGGGCCGAACCCGCTGGTGCAAAATACGATTGAGTTTACGGGCAAGGATTGGGTTGAGGCGTTCGATAAGTTTCAGGAAGCGTTCCTCAAGTGGGGATGGAGCGATGGGCTGGTTCTAATACCTCCGACCAGGGAGCGCGTCGACGCGATGTTGAAGGGAACATCACATTCTCGTGATGAAGTGGTGGCGGAACGCTTTGAGCCGGCGAAGGGCGAAGCCACGGTGGAGAAGATTGCAATTGCCGCAGCAATGGCAGGATGCAAACCAGAATACTTGCCGGTTGTTTTAGCTGCGGTAGAAGCGCTGGCTGATCCGGCATTTGACCTTATTCAAACATCTATGTCTACCGGTGCACATACTCCATTTCTGTTTGTAAATGGGCCGATACGGCAAAAGATAGATATAAACTCCAAGGCCGGACCATTGGGACCTGGTTCAAAGAACCGGGCTAACGCGACTATTGGTCGTGCCGTGAGATTAATAATGATAAATATCGGAGGCTGCTATCTTGGCATCAAGGACATGGATGTGCTGGGAACATCCAATAAATTCTGTATGCTCATCGGAGAAAATGAGGAGGCCAACCCCTGGGAGCCTTACCATGTGGAAATAGGCTATGACCGCAACAAGAGCGTTATCAGTGCGCTGGGCATGGATTCTCAGAACGAAACGGCACTTGCTGCAGTCGAACCTGAAGTGCTTCTCTACTACTATGCCAGCGTCATGTGTGATTTTGGCGGCGGCGCCCTGGCATGTGCTCACTTGTTTGATGCGGACACTATCGTATTGATGAACCCAGAACATGCCAGGATAGTTGCCGACAAAGGCTGGTCGAAAAAGGATGTCAGAGAGTATCTGTTCCAGACGTGCGGAGTTACTGAGTATGACCTAACCGCAGGCGGCCGGGCTGAAATAACTCCGGTATATACGGAGACATGGAAATCGCTGGCGCGGGGGCCTGGAGCAAAGCTGCCCTGCGTCAGATCATCTGAGCGCATAAAGATCGTGGTTGCCGGGGAAGGACCGCTGAAGGGATCGAACATAAGTGGTATAGGCCGTCTTGTCACAAAAGAGATAGACAAGTGGAGATAATGAGAATATTGGACGGAATCAGTGTTTTCATGAGAGCGAGGCACATTTAGATTATGTTTGTACATCAATATGAGTGTGAAAAATGCTATAGCAGGTTCAATGTCTGCACTGAGGCAGTCGAAGGCGATGAGATATTGAAATGTCCAAACTGTCAAGATGGGCGGCTGCAGCTAATTCCGTACCAATCGGACAACTTCTTGCCACAAATGTGTGATGTTCAAGCGAGTGGCTGAGAACCCGGATTGCCCTGAGGTAGTTTGCCTTAGGTCGAATAAGGATTTCCTGATAAAGATGATGACTAGTCTTGATCATATCCTGACGCCCCTGGACTGAGCTCCTTGCTTTCCCTGCTCTTAGTTACCTCAGGTAACTGCCTTCCAGCATTTATCAACCTTTTTATCAAGGCCGCCGTCGCTTCGGGATACTCCAGCGGGAAAAGATGCGACCCACCGGTAAAGCATTCAAAATACAGCCGGTGTTTCAGAGCAAATGGTTCGACGAACCGCCGGAATTGACTCTGCTCTCCCACAACCAGACTGCCGGGGATGCTCAATCCCGGGTTGAACCTGTGCATGTCATGCGGCGTGGTTTTGAATATGTCCACTTCTACTTTTGGGTCGAAGCTGAGTCTTACTCCAGAAGGCGTCTCAACCATTCCATTTTCAATGTAATCTGAAAAACAGTCCGGGTCAAAACGGCTAAAAAGGGCCTTGCCCCGCAAATGCGCTTTTGCTTCCTCACGGCTGGGCCATTCTTCACGCCGCCCTTTTGTCAGGGCTGCTGGCCCTATACGTCCCGCAAGCCGTAGCTTCTTGACAGCGGCCAGAAAGAGAGCGAAGGGCCCATACACCAGCGGGGGATCAAGCATGATAATCTGCCGGAATAGGGCCGGCTTTTTATAGGCGGCCCTGAAGTTGAGGATCGCCCCCAGGGAATGCCCGAGCCCAATTATCGGCCCATTGCAATTATCTTCGATATGTTGAATAAGCTCGCGGGTCAGGCTTACCCAGTTGTCGTCGACAGGATACTTAGCGCTGTGTCCGAGCTTATCAATCGATATCACCGAATATTCAGGTCCCAGTAACCTGAAGAGCTTGTTATAGGTACCGGAAGGAAAGCCGTTCGCATGAGCAAAATGTATTACTGTCTTCTGCATCACCTTTTCTATGCACTAACTATCATTCGGGGTCTTTGTCGCTATAGTCTTCTCGTGAAAGCAGCCGGCATCCATGTTTCTGGCGCTTTGCCCTTTGAAAAAGCCGAACTAGGATACGTTCTGCTTATGCGGGATTTTCTCACCATCTACGAAGAGGTCCCAGGCCATAAGATTATTGCGAAGAAAGGCGTCATGTCCTTCGATTTGGAAATTGATGTCTGGTTTTGCCAACCTGGGGCCTCCCCATGATTTGACGATTACTCCATTTACAACGAGTTCTCCCGCGAATGTAAAGGGATTCCACCGCGCTACTACAGCGTGGCGCTTGCTGCCGATAATCGGGGTCCACATTCTGTTAGCCATAGTTCACCCCCCAATCCCTGCTATATCCCGCTCTGCCTCGTTTCTCCGGCGATTGTTCCTAGGTAACCTTCTTGGTAATCATCTCAATCGGTGCAGCCAACATCCAGGCTTTGCGCTCTTCCATTATAAGATAGAAAGCCAGAACTTTATTACATTCACTACAATTGCTCTCCGCGATGCCGTTGTAATCGTTTCTGCAAGTTATCATCGTAATGCCCTTACCACATTCAGGACATCTGGCTATAATGTGATGCTTATCAATGCAATCGTAGCTAGTTACCTTCATTTTGACCCACCTCCCACCTTATTTGCAGGCAATGCTTCGCCTGAGAGGATTATAACACTGTTCTCAATAGGGCGCTATTATGAGGCACGTGGGAAGATAGATACGGGCTTATTCTTACTCTTGCACAGGTCGTTTCAGTCCAACAACCGTTCTCATATCGAACCTCCAGGAATGGAGCCTGGTGCGCTATTTACTCAATACTGATAAAATTAATCAAGGGCTTGAGTGATGAACACTTCAGCCGATTAGCAAGGGCACCTAAGCTGTTTTTAAGAGAAGGCTTGCTTGAACGACAAACACTTACTTCTGCGTGAAGCTCGTTCTGACGAGTTTGATAATGTTTCGCGGCTGATGAGGAATGCTTACCAGCAGTACGAAAATTTCCTTCCTCCGGAAGCCTGGAAATTCTATGTAGAAGACATGATGAACGTGCGCAAGCGTTTGAATGAATCTCAATTGATTGTGGCCGAATTGGATAGGCAGTTAGCTGGCACGGTCACATTGTATTTGGATGCCGGGCACTCATCCCAAGGAGGGTGGCCCAGCGGATGGGCAAGCATTCGTTTGCTAGCTGTTCATCCAGCCTATCGCGGCCGAGGTATTGGTCATGCATTGATGGAGGAATGTATTCGCCGGTGTCGCGACCGTGGTATTGCCACTATTGGGTTACACACTACGGAAATAATGGATGTCGCACGTCGGATGTATGAAAGGATGGG
>DAOUMT010000102.1:0-13221 GCA_034409195.1 Dehalococcoidia bacterium | reverse complement strand
CTTTTGTGGTGCAGACCGTAGGGATAATACCTGGAAACCCTATCTACTTCGAATTCATGGCTCCAGGGATTATGGGCATGGTAATAATGATGGCAGCTATGATAGGACTCGCAGGCTCCGTGTCCAGAGAGAAGGAGTTGGGCACCCTGGACGGCATTCTGTCTGCTCCCATCAGCAGGCTATCTATAATAGTAGGCAAGAGCTTTGCCCAGGGAGTGCGCGGGCTGCTTCAAGCGGCGCTGACCCTGATTCTGGCAATATTACTCTTTGGAGTGGTAGTGCACGGCAACTTTGGGCTCCTTATCTTGCTGCTGATATTGACTGTTTTCTCCTTTATCGGCATCGGCATCATGATCTCGGCCATAGCCTCTGAGCAGGAGACAGCCATGACTATCATGATGACAGTGATGTTCCCCATGATGTTCCTCTCCGGGGCGTTTTTCCCCATCCAGCAGATGCCTACAGCGCTACAGTGGATCTCGAAGATTATACCTCTTACATATTCCGTAGAGGCGCTACGGAAATGCATTGTACTCGGGACAGGCATCTCAGGGATGCTAACAGAGGTCTGGGTGATGCTGGCCTTTGGCGTAGTATTCATGGCTATTGCGATACCTGTGTTCGGCAGAGTGACTACGAGATAAGCAACGACGTTACCTTGAGTCTTTGAGGCAAACCATCTATACTCTTAGGGCGTCCCATACCCCCTGCGTTATCTCCTGCTTCACGAGTGATTAACCAAAAAGTGGAGGACATTAAATGATCAGAGCATTCAACGGTAAGACACCTAAGATAGCTGATACTGCTTTTGTCAGCGAATTCGCTTACGTAATCGGTGATGTCGAGATAGGGGAGGGCTCAGGAGTGTGGCCGGGCGCGGTGATTAGAGGGGACTTCGGCTCGATTCGGATTGGCAAGGACTCGCACATTGAGGACAATGCGGTATTACATGCCTGGAAATCTTTGATTATCGGGGACAATGTGACGGTAGGGCACAGTGCGGTCGTCCACTGCCTGAGAATTGGAGATAACGTACTTGTGGGTAACAATGCCACGGTACTGGATGATACCGAGATCGGCAATTTCTGTATCATTGGCGCCAACTCAATGGTCAGAGCAGCCCAGAAGATACCTGATAGATCGTTTGTTGTGGGTATTCCTGCAAAAATCAAAGCCGAGTTCTCACCGGATGAAATAGAGAACATCCACCGGGAAATGGCTGACAAATACTACCAGCCAGCATCCGAGAAGGGCCCCGCCCCAAGTCTGTCTGAGCTGGCAAAGCAATATAAAGCTCAGGGCCTGTAATCGGACAGTATGTATGAGCAATGGAGTATAATTCGCACCTCTGCCAGTACTCTTCACGGAGCAATCGCATTAATAAGGAGATGAACATTGGCTCATAGGTCAGGTGTGCCCGTGCAGAAGATTCGGGCAGCCGTGCTTCGCAGCAGAGGCGGGCCATTGAAGCTCGAATCTCTTGAGATGGAAGGCCCGCGCGATGACGAAGTACTGGTGCGCATAGTTGCCACCGGTATCTGCCATACCGATATAGCCTACTGCGATGACTGGGACGAGGCGGACGGACCCCTTGTGCTGGGTCATGAAGGTGGGGGAGTGGTGGAACAGGTTGGCAAGCTGGTGAAGGGTGTCAAGCGCGGTGACCATGTCGTGCTTTCGTATCAGTCTTGCGGCAGATGCCGTCAGTGTCTGAGAGGGCGGCCTACGGTTTGCCGGCGTTTTTACGAAGCTAACTTCGGTTTCAAACGCCTGGACGGCAGCAACGCTTTGTGGCGCAGCGGCGTACGGGGTCACTTCTTTGGTCAATCTTCATTCGCTACGCACTCTCTGGCGACGGAGCGTAATCTGGTCAAAGTTTCTAAAGACCTGAGTCTCGATATTCTGTCTCCGCTGGGCTGCGGCATACAGACCGGGGCTGGTACGGTGATGAACACGTTACAAGTCTCGAAAGGGGCAAGCATCGCTATCTTCGGTACGGGAGCTGTCGGCCTGGCAGCAGTCATGGCCGCTCGCATCGTGGGTGCTAACCCGATAATAGGCGTCGACCGTAATCCCATGCGGCTTAAACTAGCTTTGGAGATGGGCGCCACTCATGTGATCGATAACTGTCACGCCGACGTCGTCTCCGGCATCTCCGATATCGCTGGCAATGGTGTAGATTACGTGCTGGAAATCACGGGAAACCCGGATATGCTCCAGCATGCCATAGATGTGCTGAAACCGAAAGGGACCGTGGCGCTCTTTACCGGTGAGAGCGGCCCGGATTCTCTGCCGGGAGGCCGTAAAACCGTCAGCGTAGTCGAGGGCGATGCAGTGCCGCAGCTCTTTATTCCCAAACTGATCTCACTTTACCGCGAAGGCCTTTTCCCTTTTGACCGCCTTATAAAATTCTACAGATTCAGGGAGATCAACCGAGCTATTGCTGATTCCAGGCGCGGAGATACTATTAAACCGGTGCTGCGAGTAAGCGCGAATAGCTCTGTAATTATTCAGTGATAAGATGACTGCCTGTTCAACCTTTATTTAATTTAAGCCATAAAGTAGCTGTGCACAAAATGAATTCAAAATGAGGTGAAATCCTCGAATATTTTGGATGCACTCAAATCACCCTTGACAGATATCTTGAGTTCCATTATACTTTCAATTTAGCGCCTAAATCGTTCTGGGGCTGGAGGATTATGCCTACAATAAACCAGTTGGTCAGGAAAGGGCGCAAGAAACTGAAGAAGAAGGCCAAAGCGCCGGCTCTTCGCTATACCTATAATACTCTGAAGAGTAAGAGCGAGCGGGGAAGCAAGGGCTCTCCTCAGAAGAGGGGTGTCTGTCTGCAGGTAAAGACTGTCACACCCAAAAAGCCGAACTCCGCATTGCGCAAGGTGGCGCGGGTGCGGCTAACAAATGGGATGGAGGTAACAGCCTATATACCTGGTGAAGGTCACAGTTTGCAGGAACACTCGGTGGTATTGATCCGTGGGGGAAGAGTCCCCGATCTTCCGGGCGTGCGCTATCACATAATCCGGGGCGCTCTGGATGCTACCGGTGTAGAGAACCGCCGTCAAGGTCGCAGCCGATACGGAACCAAAAAGCCCAAGGCTAACCCATAAGCGGGCAAACCTTGGTTTTTAAGATAAATGGTCTGTAGGAGCTTCTAATTTATAGAAGCTCTTTGATTGAAAAGATAGTTTGAGGAAAGGAAAATGCCGCGGCGATCTCGAGCGACTAAAAGAAAAATATCACCTGACGGGAAATACCAGAGCCTGAATCTGGCACGGTTCATTAACAAGATAATGGGCCGGGGCAAGAAGAGCACGGCCGAAGGTATTGTCTATGGCGCTATGTCCATCATCGAAAAAGAATTGAAGAAGAATCCCGTGGACGTGTTCGAACAGGCATTGAAGAATGTGACCCCGGTTATCGAGGTCAAACCGCGCAGGGTCGGCGGTGCAACCTATCAGGTGCCTGTGGATATTAAGGGAGACCGCCGGTTGGCTCTGGGAATGCGCTGGCTGGTGATTTCAGCCAGGGCACGCAAGGGCAAGCCGATGGCGAATAGACTGGCAGAGGAGCTAATTGATGCTTCTCGAAATCAGGGTGCCGCGATTAAAAAGAGAGAAGATACACACCGCATGGCTGAAGCGAACAAGGCCTTTGTCCATTACCGGTGGTAATAGAGGGTAATAAATATTGTGGGTAATAGCAAAGCTTGTTTAGTTGATAAGGAAGGGTTCATGGCGCAGGGTTTGGCGCTGGAGCGGGTGAGGAATATAGGAATTATCGCTCACATTGATGCCGGTAAGACGACCGTTACCGAGCTTATCCTGTATCACACCGGCAGGACCTATAAGGTAGGTCAGGTGGATGACGGGACGGCGGTGATGGATTGGATGGAGCAGGAGCGTGAGCGCGGGATAACTATTACCGCTGCCGCTACTAGCTGTGAGTGGCTGGATCATCAAATCAATATCATCGACACCCCCGGACATGTTGACTTTACTGCCGAGGTGGAGCGCAGCCTCAGAGTCCTCGATGGTGGGGTGGTGGTATTCGATGCAGTGTGCGGGGTTGAGCCTCAGTCGGAGACGGTTTGGCGGCAGGCGGATAAATATAGTGTCCCCAGGATATGCTTCGTCAACAAGATGGACCGCGTAGGCGCAGACTTTTTAGCAACTGTTCAGTCGATAGTAAGCCGCCTTGGGGCTAATCCAGTGGCGATACAGTTGCCCATCGGGGTAGAAGCTGATTTCAAAGGCGTTATTGACCTGATTGAGGGCAAGGCGTGGCTTTTCTCTGATGACAGAGACCAACCGCCTACCGAGGTACCCATTCCTGAAGAGCTAAAGGAGGCTTTTGTCCGCCATCGCGAAAACTTGATTGAGAAGGTAGCTGATAGCGACGAAGCGCTAATGAGCGACTATGTAGAAGGTAAGGAGATTTCGGCCTCGGAGCTTAAGGCAGCAATCAGGAGAGCGACGCTGTCCACCAGGCTGGTGCCTGTGCTCTGTGGCAGTGCCTTAAGAGGCAAGGGCATACGGCCTGTTCTTGATGCAATAATAGACTATCTACCCTCACCTCTTGATGTGCCGCCGGTGCGGGGTACCGACCCTCGTACAGGCAAAGAGTTAACACGAGAGGCCAGCGATAATGCTCCCTTCACTGCTCTGGCGTTCAAGATAGTATCTGACCCGTTCATTGGACGTCTGGTATATATCCGGGTGTATTCAGGAAGAGCTAGGACTGGTCATCAGATTTATAATTCGAACAGGGAGCATAAGGAACGGTTGGGGCGGTTGCTCAGGATGCATGCCAACCGCCGGGAGGAGATAAGCGAGGTAGGATGCGGCCAAATCGTTGCTGCTGTCGGTCTCAAGAATACTTTCACAGGAGACACACTCTGTGAACCCAGCAAGCCCATCATCCTGGAATCTATTAAATTCCCTGAGCCTGTTATATCTGTAGCAATAGAGCCCAAGACAAAGGCAGACCAGGACAAATTGGGCGAATCATTGTCTAAACTTGCCGACGAGGACCCCACCTTCAAGACCCGCTACGACCAGGAGACAGGTCAGACGATAATCTCTGGAATGGGTGAGCTACATCTTGACATAATCGTCGATAGGATGTTGCGGGAATACGGGGTTGATGCCAAGGTAGGCAGACCGCAGGTTGCTTACAAGGAAACTATTACTGTCCCTGTGCGTACCGAGGGCAGGTTCATCAAGCAGACTGGTGGGCGTGGACAATACGGGCACGTCTGGCTTGAGCTTGAGCCTCTGGAGCGGGGCAAAGGTTTCGAATTTGCCAACAAAATACAGGGCGGCGTTGTGCCCCGGCAGTTCATCCCTTCCGTGCAGCAAGGCGTCAAAGAGGCGCTGGAAAGTGGCGTACTTGCTGGTTACCCGATAATAGATATAAAGGCGACTGCAGTCGATGGCAGCTATCATGAGGTAGACTCTTCAGAGATAGCCTTCAAAATGGCAGCCTCTCAAGCTGTGAGAGAAGGGGTCAAGGAAGCCAGCCCTATCCTTCTTGAGCCGATAATGAAGCTTGAGGTGGCGACACCGAGAGAGTTCCTGGGAGACATAATGAGTGACCTCAATGCCAGAAGGTCCAGGGTTGAGGCCATTGAATTGCGGGCATGGACGCATATAATTCGCTGCTATGTTCCGCTGGCTGAGACCTTCGGTTATGCTACTGACCTCAGGTCGATAAGCCAGGGAAGGGCAACCTATTCTATGGAATTCTACTGTTATCAGGAAGTGCCCAGGGATATGGCGCGTGAGATAATAAACAAAATGAGGAGCTAGATGCCGAAACAGAAAATACGCATCAAGCTGAAGTCGTACGATCACAGAATTCTGGATCAGTCTGCGGTGCAGATTGTGGAGGCTGCGGAGCGCACCGGGGCAGCGGTGATAGGCCCTGTGCCTCTTCCCACCCATATCAAGAAATTCTGCGTTATACGCTCGCCCCATGTGGATAAGGATTCACGTGAGCAGTTCGAGATCAGGACTCACAAGAGATTGATCGATATTGTCGACCCTACCTCGAAAACCATCGATGCTCTAACCACGTTGAACCTGCCTGCAGGGGTGGACATCGAAATAAAGCTATAGTTTCAGGTTGTGGATGATGATTAAAGGAATTCTCGGTCGAAAAGTAGGCATGACTCAGTTGTTCACTAAAGACGGCATGGTGGAGGTGGTGACTGTCGTAGAGGCCGGCCCTTGCACTGTTACTCAGATTAAGACAACTGCCAAGGAAGGTTATAATGCTGTCCAATTGGGCTTTACCGCGGCAAAGAAGCTCAATGAGCCGGAGAAGGGACATCTGGGCAAGCTGGGATTGTTCAAACATTTGAGGGAGTTCAGACTGGATGAGACTCCCGATGTCGAGGTGGGACACAAAGTCGATGTCACTCTGTTCCAGGCGGGGGACCTGGTTGATGTAAGTGGTTTATCTAAAGGGAGGGGCTTCGCTGGAGTAGTTAAGCGCCATCATTTTGCAGGCGGTCCCAAGACCCACGGTCAGTCAGATCGTCACCGCGCCCCTGGTGCAATCGGCTCTGGCACTACGCCTGGGCATATAGTCAAAGGGCTAAGAATGGCAGGTCATATGGGTAACCAGAGGGTTACCGTTAAGCGTCTCGAGGTAGTTAAAGCTGATCCTGACCGCAATTTGCTCTTGCTCAAAGGGGCTGTCCCGGGAGCTAAGGATGGGCTATTGGAGATAAGAAAATCCAAGAAGCAGGTCGCCAAGAAACCAGAGGCAGCTAAACCAGAGGCGAAGAAACCAGGAAAGTAGTTGGGAGACGCTGTGGAGATTTCAGTTTATAATAGTGCGGGGCAAGAGATCGAAAAAATCAGTGTTGATGAAGCTATATTCGGGGCAGGACCGAATAAGGCGGTGGTTCATCAGGCGCTGGTAAGACAATTGGCAAATTCCCGCCAGGGAACTGCCGACACCAAGACCCGCCGTGAAGTTTCAGGGAGCAGCCGTAAGCTATATCGTCAGAAGCACACCGGGATGGCGCGTGCTGGCAACAGGAGATCGCCATTGCGCCGCGGCGGTGGAATAATTTTTGGACCTCATCCCAGAAGTTACCGGCAGGCGATGCCTAAAAAGATGCGGCGCTTGGCAATAAGAAGTATCCTCTCAGCGAGGGTAGCCAGCGGAGAGCTTAAGGTGATCGATTCATTCGGTCTGGAGGAGCCCAAGACCAAGCAAATGGCGCAGGTTTTGCAAGCACTGGGAATCAAGGTTCCGGCCTTACTGGTTACCGATGGTCTCGATATGACAGTATTTAAATCGGCTCGCAATATTGAGAGGGTAAAGACACTGCCGGCTAACATGTTGAACGTTGTCGACCTTGTATCACATAATACTTTGCTTATGACTGTCGATGCGGTGCGGCGAGTGGAAGCGGTGTTTGGTGAGAAGCAGGCTGTCTCTGAGGCAAAGACCTCTTAGGGGGAGAGGATGCACATTTACGAAGTGCTGCGCCGGCCTATTATAACTGAGAAGAATTCGATGCTTCTGGGTCAGAACAAGTATACCTTTGAAGTGTCTCAAGACGCTAACAAGCCTCAGATAAAAGAGGCGGTAGAAAAGGCGTTCAAAGTTAAGGTAACATCGGTAAATGTAATCTGTGTCCCGGGTAAGATGCGCCGTGCCGGAAGACAGCGGGGGATGACCTCCGCCTGGAAAAAGGCTGTTGTCACCCTGGAACTGGGCCAGAAGATTGAGCTTTTCGAGGGAGTGTAATCGTAAGCCAGGTTTAAAGAAAAGGAGACCATTTTGGGACTGAAGGTATATCGCCCCACTTCACCAGGGCAAAGAGGGAAGGTTGGCCCCGACTTCTCTGAAATAACTAAGAAGAGGCCGGAGAAATCTCTGCTCTTGCCTCTTAAGAAGAAGGCGGGAAGAAGCAATCAAGGCAAGGTAACGGTGCGCCATCGTGGCGGCGGTGCCAAGCGGAAGCTCCGTATCATAGATTTCAAGCGAGACAAGTTGGGTATTCCGGGTAAAGTGGTTGCTATTGAATACGACCCCAATCGCTCGGCGAACATTGCCCTGATTAATTATGTTGATGGTGAGAAGCGTTATATACTGGCTCCGCTGGGCCTTAAAGTGGGAGATACTGTCTCCTCTGGGGAAGGCGCTGAGATAAAGCCAGGTAATACGCTGCCGTTAAACTTGATTCCGCCAGGTACTGCAGTTCATAATATTGAGCTTCATCTTGGTAAGGGCGGTCAGATAGTGCGCAGCGCTGGCGGTTCTGCTCAGATTATGGCCAAAGAAGCAGGCTATATTCTGGTACGTCTGCCTTCCGGGGAGCTTCGCCGGTTTGATGAGAGATGCATGGCCACCATAGGCCAGGTGGGGAATATTGACCATAGCAATGTCAATCTGTCCAAAGCGGGCAGTAATAGGCACAGGGGCTGGCGACCTAGTGTCCGTGGCTCGGCAATGACTCCGCGTGACCATCCCCATGGCGGTGGCGAAGGCAGGTCTCCTGTTGGACTGCCAGGCCCTAAGACTCCATGGGGCAAGCCGGCACTGGGCTTTAAGACAAGACGTAATAAACGCAGCAACAGGCTGATAGTCAAGAGAAGGAAGTAGTATCTCGGGAAGGCTAAAACTGTAATGTCGAGGTCGACTAAAAAAGGGCCTTTTGTTGATCCCAAGTTAACCAAGAAAATAGACGCTTTGATTAGGAGCGATCAAAAGGCCGTAATTAAAACCTGGTCAAGAGCATCGACTATCGTACCTCAAATGATCGGGCTCACTATCGGGGTACATGATGGCAGGCGGCATGTGCCTATCTTCATAACTGAGAATATGGTGGGCCACAGATTGGGCGAGTTCGCGCCTACCAGGACTTATAGAGGACATACTGGCCGGGCAGAGAAAGTGACTGCCGTAAAACCGGCCGCAGCTCCGGCAGCCTCGGAGAAATAGAGTTTAGCAGGTTCCTGAAGTGGAAGTAACAGCAAGCGCAAGACAAATAAGAGTATCTCCGCGAAAAGTAGCATTAGTGTTGGACGAAGTACGCGGGAAGAAAGTCAGTGAAGCATTGGCTTTGCTCAGTTTCATGCCAACGCCGGTGGCCCGGACTGTGGCAAAAGTGGTAAAGTCAGCCGCTTCCAATGCAGAAAATAACTATCAAATGGCGCCGGCGCAGCTCAAGATTGTTAAGGCCTTTGCGGATAAAGGGCAAACTTTGAAAAGATACCATGCCAATGCGCGCGGGAGGGCAAGCCCGTATCGCAGACATTATAGCCATATTACTATTATTGTTGAGGAGGAATGATTGGGGCAGAAGGTTCATCCCTACGGTTTCAGACTCGGCGTAATCAAAGACTGGCGTTCCCGGTGGTATGATGAGAAACATTATACTGAGCTGGTGCACGAAGATTTAGATATTCGCCGCACGATTCGTTCTGCTTATGACGAAGCTGGCATTTCACTGGTTGAAATAGAACGCAAGGCTAACGAAATTACGGTGACTATTCACACATCGAGGCCGGGTATAGTAATTGGCCGTGGGGGGCAAAGGGTGGATGAACTGAGGGTTCTTTTGGAAAAGCAGACAGCGAAGAAGGTCCGTCTTAATATTCATGAGATAAGGGAACCAGAACTGGATGCGCAACTGGTAGCAGAGAATATTGCAGAGCAGCTCAGGAGGCGTGTCTCCTACCGCAGGGCTATAAAGCAGTCTATTTCTCGTACCATGCTGCGCGGCGCTAGGGGGGTAAAAATAACTTGCTCGGGCAGGCTCGGGGGGGCAGAAATTGCCCGGCATGAGACTGCACGCGAGGGTAGTGTTCCTTTACACACTTTGAGGGCTGATATCGATTATGGCCTTGCCGAGTCGTTTACTGCTATGGGCCTTATCGGGATTAAGGTGTGGATATACAAGGGAGAAGTGCTTCCTGAAGCTAAACCAGCGGAGGAAGTGGGGACGGGCGAGGTACTCCCTGAGCGGGCTCCTACTGCAGCACCCACTGAAGCATAGAATAGGATAAGGAGATGCTACAGCCAAAGCGGGTAAAGTATCGTAAAACACATAAGGGTCGCCGTAGAGGAACTGCGCAGGCAGGTAATGCTGTGACCTTTGGCGAGTTTGGTCTGCAGGCGCAGGAGAGGGCATGGCTCACCAGCCGTCAGATAGAAGCAGCACGTCGCGCTATTGTGCATAGTGTAAAGCGTGGTGGTAAGGTCTGGATTCGTGTTTTCCCTGACAAACCTGTGACTTCCAAGCCTGCTGAAACCAGGATGGGGAGCGGCAAGGGTGCTCTTGATCATTGGGTAGCAGTGGTTAAGCCAGGTAGGATGCTGTTCGAAATATCCGGTGTTAAGGAGGACCTAGCACGGGAGTCGATGCGTTTGGCCGCGAATAAACTCCCGATTGAGACCAAGTTCGTCGTCAGGGAAACCTTTGCCGAAGTGGCTTAAAACTGGTGATAGCAATGAAAGTGGACAAGATAAGAGCACTGAGTACGCAGGAACTGTCTAAGCAGCTTGAGGATGCTTATCAGGAGTTGTTTAACCTGAGGTTCCGGCATTCAACCAGGCAATTGGCCAATTATAGCGAGATACCCAAGGTAAAGAGGAAGATAGCTGCAATGAAGACTATCATGCGGGAACGGGAGCTTAGCGGGGAATAACGATGCAAAAGAAACAGAAGATTCGTCTTGGTCGCGTGCTGAGCCATAAGATGGATAAGACAGCGCTGGTGGAGGTGGAAACGCGCCGCCGTCATCCTCGCTTTAAACGAGTTGTCAGTTACAGGGCGAAATTCAAAGTCCATGATGAGAACAACACATGTGGTGTCGGCGACTTGGTGAAGATTATTGAGACTCGCCCTCTGTCTAAGGAGAAAAGATGGCGGGTGATCGAAATCTTGGCCAAGGCGGAGGCAGTTGAGATTAAGCCGAGCGAGATAGAGTAAGTCATGATTCAACCATTTAGCCGACTTAAAGTAGCGGATAACTCTGGAGCCAAGAAGATTATGTGTATTAATGTCCTTGGCGGCACCAGAAGGCGTTATGCCCGTCTCGGGGATGTCATCGTAGCATCGGTAAAAGAGTCGATACCCGGGGCAGCGGTGAAGAAAGGCGATGTCGTACGGGCTGTCGTAGTCCGCACAGCTAGAGTGCATGGTCGTCCTGACGGCTCCTATATTAGGTTCGATGAGAATGCCGCGGTAATCCTTGATGAAAAGGGTAATCCTAAGGGCAGTCGCATCTTTGGGCCAGTGGCGCGGGAACTCAGGGAGAACAACTTTATGAAAATTGTCTCTTTAGCTCCTGAGGTGTTGTAATGAAAATTCGCAAAGATGACGAAGTGCTGGTGATCACTGGTGACGATCGAGGGAAGAAAGGAAAAGTCCGTCGTTACTATCCCCGCGAGGACCGGCTTGTGGTGGATGGAGTGAATATGGTCAAGCGCCATATGAAAGCCCGTGCAAATGTAACACAAGCGGGCATAATAGAGCGAGAAGCGCCCATGCATATCTCAGATGTTATGCTCATGTGCTCGAAGTGCAATAAGCCGACTCGTGTCGGGTTTCTAATTTTAGAGGACAAGACCAAGGTTCGAATTTGCAAGAAGTGTCACGAGGTTATTGACTAGTGTCCAGGCTTAAGGATAAGTATCAAAAAGAAGTCATCCCCGCAATGATGAAAGAGATGGGGTATAAGAATCCTATGCAGGTGCCGCGGTTGAAGATGATCGTGCTGAACATAGGATTGGGGGAAGCTATTCAGAATACAAAAGCCATGGACGGCGCAACCAATGACTTATCTTTGGTTTCCGGCCAACATCCTGTGATTGCACGGGCCAAGAAGTCAATCGCTGCTTTCAGACTGCGGGCTGGCATGCCTATCGGGATTAAGGTAACTCTGCGTGGTGAGCGCATGTATGAATTCTTTGACCGGCTGGTGAGCGCTGTTTTACCCCGTATTCGCGATTTTCAGGGTGCTCCCAGGAATGCATTCGATGGTCAAGGCAATTATACCCTAGGTATAAAGGAGCAGATTGTATTTCCAGAGATCGACTATGATAAAGTGGATAAGGTTCGCGGACTTCAGGTCTGCATTGTTACCACCGCGCGTACTAACGAGGAAGCCAAAAGGTTTCTGGAACTGATGGGTATACCATTCAGTAGATAGTGAGCTGAGAGAAGATGGCTAAGGTATCAAAGATTGTGAAATCGAAACGGGTTCCCAAACACAGGGTACAGCATCACAACCGCTGCGAGGTATGTGGCCGTCCGCGTGCGTATATCCGCATGTTTGGATTATGCAGGATTTGCTTCAGGAAGCTTGCGCTGGAAGGCAAGCTCCCCGGAGTGAGGAAATCTAGCTGGTGATTATTTTTGAGGGTTTGACATGAGTCTTACTGATCCTATTGCCGATATGCTGACTCGAATCAGAAACGCAATCGTATCAAGGCATGAATTTGTTCTTGTTCCGGCTTCTAGGACGAAGATCGCAATTGCCAAGGTGCTCAAGGAAGAAGGGTTCATTAAGGACTACGAAGTGCTGAAGGGCAATACGCCGCAACGGGTAATAAAGATTTATCTCAGCTATACAACGAAGAAACAGCCAGCATTAATTGGATTACAGAGGGTGAGTAAACCCGGTATGAGAGTTTATTGTCAGAAAGGTGAGATACCTCGAATTTACGGTGGTCTCGGTGTCGCGGTCATTTCCACTTCCCAGGGCGTGATGACGGGACAGCAAGCCTGGAAGAAGGGCCTGGGGGGCGAAGTTCTGTGTTATGCGTGGTAAAGCAGGCGGGAGATAACTATGTCCAGAGTAGGTAATAGGCCGATAACAGTCCCCAAGGGCGTGGAAGTGTCGATTAAGGGAAATGAGGTCACTGTGAAGGGACCTAAAGGGCAGCTTTCTCGCACTTTTCCTGAGGATATGAGCATCTCGTTGAAGGATGGCATCCTTAGTGTGTCAAGGCCTTCGGACAGCAGGCGTCATCGCTCTTTGCATGGTTTTACCAGGAGTATACTTGCCAACATGGTTGAGGGGGTAAGCCAGGGTTTTAAGAGGAGCCTAGAACTATATGGAGTTGGCTACCGTGCTGCTAAGTCCGGAGATAAACTTGTGTTGCAGGTGGGGTATTCGAAACCTGTCGAATTTGCTCCTCCGGCAGGGATATCGCTGGTTACGGAGGGCCCTACAC
>DAOUMT010000101.1:0-23924 GCA_034409195.1 Dehalococcoidia bacterium | reverse complement strand
GTATATTGCCATCCCCGCGCATCAGCTCCTCCATGGTCGTCTGATGGAGCTTATGCGTCTCACCCAGCGACATCAGGTAGTTGATATCCGCACCGGTGCAGAACGCCTTGCCCGCTCCGGTTATGATAAGAGCCCTGGCGTCTATGTCCTTGGCTACTTTGGTGAGCACATCGTCCATCTCCGCCTGCATGACGTCGTCAAAGGCGTTCTTTACCTCAGGCCGGTTCAGGGTCATCACCACCACCCCACCCTCTTTTTCGTAAATTACGGTTTTGTATGCCAATTCTCACTCCTTAGACATCTTCGACTATCTCGGGGACTTAGCGTATTCTTTTGCTCCTGCCTTCCAGTGACCCGTTCTGAGCTTGCGGCCCTTGAATTCCTTTTCGATGAAATCGGGAGAGGCTGGCTCGTATTTCCCGGGAGACGCCCAATAGCTCTCCTTGTAGGGAGGTACAAACTCCAGACTGTCAGCAGGTATACACCACTTCACCGGCTGCTTAATCGGCCTACCCGACTTTGTACAATGAGGTCTTAGCGATTTCTCAAATACCCATTCCAATACCCTTCCCAATTGAAGGACTCTATCGATGTCAATACCTGTTTCAATGCCCATCTCATCGAGCATGACAAGCACATCTTCTGTTGAGCCGTTTCCCACAATATCGGAATTTGTATAAAGGCTGCCGGTTCCTATGCCCGGAACACCGTCCACTATGAATGCCGGCTGACCTCCCAGTTGCCCCAGGGAGGTCTCTACAATCCTGGCCCCGCCCAGGAGCGAGGCTACGTAATTAGCCAGCGACATCCCCCTGCTTTCGTGAAAATGGGCAACCCTGAAGGTCATCTCCTTGTCATACTTACCAAATCTATCGACCAGAGCAGACATATACTCATACGCTGTAAGAGGATTACATTCACCGGTAGTATCGCAGGGGGTGAATTCTCTTATTCCCAAATCTAACCCCCGCTCTATGAGTTCAATCGTGTTTTCTATGGGCACCGGCCCGGCACACGGAGAACCGTATACACAAGAAATGGCCATGTCAATCTCAAAACCGTTATCTTTGGATATCCTTACAAGCTCCGGAATCTCTTCAAAATATTCCTCCCTGGTCCTGCCCGAGTTCCTCATGCAATGTAGGTCTTCCGCCGAAATAGTGAAAGCAACACTATGAGGCGGGAATCCTTTGTGAGCTGCTTCAGCCGCCCTCTCAAAAGCTTTCTTGTTCATACCGTAGCACTTTAGATTCACCTTCCCCTGCTTTACAGGTTCGAGCTGCCAGACTCTTCTTAGAAGCTCTTCGCAATCTTTGTGTTGTGGCAGAATTCTCGGAGAAGCGAAATTGGTCACTTCAACGTTTTTAAATCCTGCTTTTATGAACTGGTAGATAAACCACAGTTTCGCTTCAGTGGGGATGAATCTGTTAGAGTGCTGTAATCCATCGCGGCACAGCAACTCAAGTATGTCCACTTTCTTTGGCAGCATCTTTCGCATATTGAACTGCATCCTTTTCCTCCACAAGGTAATCTATTTCATTACCATTCGTAAAGTTAGATTACTTCTTGAGATTTCAGCTCAGCGATTTCCTCCCAACTGAACCCACCAACCTCCAAAAGAACCTCTTCAGTATGCTGGCCGAACTCAGGTGCCCCCATTCTCAATTTTCCCGGTGTCTTACTAAGACTGACCGGAATCCCTACCAGCTTGACAAGGCCTGCCGTGGGATGGTCAAAATCTACGATGTACTCGTTTGCCAACATCTGGGTATCGCTGGCAAGGTCTGCATAGTCATTTACAGGTGCGCAGGGCACGTCCACCTCCTCAAGCCGATTTATCCACTCAACTCTCGGCCTGGTGGCGAAGACCTTGTCCAGGATTCCAACTAACTCTGCGGAATTCTCCCTTCTGGATTCGATAGAGTTAAACCTGGAGTCATTTTCCAACTCACCGATACCCAAAGCTTTGCAGAGAGAGGGCCAGAATCGCTGCGACTGCAACGCAGCAATGATAAGCCACTTGCCATCCCCAGCCTGATAGGT
Organism: Dehalococcoidia bacterium; assembly: GCA_034409195.1. Lineage (GTDB taxonomy): Bacteria > Chloroflexota > Dehalococcoidia > SZUA-161 > SZUA-161 > JACWAE01. The sequence continues at coordinate 21,881 of DAOUMT010000101.1, read as the reverse complement.
ATTCCAAAACGGATTACCCACCGCTTTCCTTGAGACTCTCCGTGGTGCCTTGCCGGAGAACAGGTATCTTTGAAAACCAAGCTGCCCCATGAATGCCTGGCTCCCCAGGAGAGAAACCTCCACCTCCTGCCCCATCCCGTGTCGCTCCCTGTTGAATAGCGCTACCATTATTCCATAGGCCAGCAGCGATGCCCCAACCCAATCGGCTGCGCCATTTACCTGAATCAGAGGAGGAGGCTCATCAGGCTCGCCGCTAACGCTCAGCATGCCGCCTCTTCCCTGAGCCAGAACATCGAAGGCAGGTTTTCTGGCATCCGGCCCCTTGCTACCCCAGCCGGTTCCGGAGGCATATATGATTCTGGGGTTGATTTGTGAAATGGTCTTATAATCCAGTTTAAGCCTCTCCATAACGCCGGGGCGGAAGTTCTGCACGAAAACATCAGATTCCTCAATCAACCTGTAGATAACTTCTTTACCCTTATCTTTGGTCAGGTCAATAGTGATTCCCTTTTTATTACGGTTATGGCACTCAAAATATGTATTGAGTACAGTTCGATCGCTGTGCCACACCAGACCCCGACCGGGGTCGCCGCCTGTTCTCTCTTCTATCTTGATGACTTCGGCGCCCATATCCGCCAGCATCTGCGTGGCGACCGGCCCCTGCTGCCATATCGTCATGTCCAGAACTCTTACCCCTTCAAGCGGTAAGTTCATTCTTCCCACCTGTATCAATCAAAATCAGGGTCCATTTCCTGCGAATTCACTCTGCGTGCAAAATCACTCCTTGCAGCTTCAGTCCTGTATACTTCAGGCTGATTAGTTGCGCTCCCTTTGCTAGCTATCAACCACGCGCCAAGCGCAGCCAGAATCTGTGGCTCTGGCGGTACGAGGAGCTTAACACCTGTTGCCTCCTCTATGTTCCTTACTAACCCGATATCCTTTGCCCCGCCTCCTGCTATAACAAGGTCTTTCTCGAGGCCAGCCCTCTCCACCATAGCAACAATCTTGGCAGCGAGCGCTTTGTGGATACCTGCCAAAATGTCTTCCTTTTTTGCACCCTCGGCAATTCTTGATATAGTCTCTGATTCCGCAAAAACAGCACAGTTTGTGCTAAAAGTGACAGGTCGCTCCGCCTTGAGTGAAAGCTCTCCGATTTCACTCATATTCACTTGCAACACCCGTGCTATTAGCTGCAAGAATCGGCCGCTTCCTGCTGCGCACTTCTCGCTTACCACAAAGCTGACTGGCCTGCCTTCCCTATCCACTTTGATGATCCTGCTGGCCTGGTCGCCGATATCGATAACTGTCCCCACGGAGGGGAAAAGGTATTTGGCTCCTCTTCCTACACAGGATATCTCGGATACCTGAGTGCTTGAAAAGCCAACGCTTGCAGCCCCAACCCCGGTTGCCACGATAGAAGCGATGTCCTCAAAATTAACCCCGGCCTTTTTCAAGACCTCCTCTGTCACTTTTTTTGCAGCTGCTCTGAAATCGCCGCGTGAGGCAACTATGTGATAGAATACTTCGCTGCTATCATTCTTTACTATTACTGCTTTAGAATAAGCTGACCCAATATCAACTCCTAAAGCCCAGGGCATCTTGTTAACGCGTCGTTTTACTTTTACCATCGTCAAGACCGGTTTCCTCGACTCGCAGCTTCATCAAAGAACGTGACCTCTGACAGGCGACGCTCCACCCTACGAATAGGAGTCCCCTTATCAATTGCCTGCCTTGCTATCTCTTCGCTGATCAAAGCAGCTCCGATAGCGCCCGTAAGCAGAGGCTCGGGAGGCACCAGGACTGAATATCCTATTTTACTCTCCAGTGCCTTGACCAGCCCCACATTCTTGGCACACCCTCCGGTGACAACTACCTCTTTCTCTATCTTCACTCTTTGTGCCATCCCGTGTACCCTGGTGGCAATTGCGTCATGAATTCCTGCCAGTATATCCTCTACCTTTGTCTCCATTGCTAACCATGATATTACTTCCTGCTCAGCAAAGACCGTACAGGTGTTGCTGATCTTCGGTATACTCTTTGCTTTCAAGGACAGTTGACCCATTTCCTCCACCCTGACACCGAGCGCCTCTGCAATCACCTCCAGAAATCTTCCCGTCCCAGCGGCGCACTTGTCATTCATAACAAAGTTAATCACTTTTCCCTTGTCTATTTTTATGCCCTTGGAATCCTGCCCGCCGATATCAATAGCTGTCTTCACATTTGGAAATATCGAGCTAACACCTCTTGCATGGCAGGTAATTTCCGTCATTTGTTTATCGGCAAACGGTACATTCAACCTGCCATAGCCGGTGGCAACCACGTAGGTTAAATCATCGAGAGATATCTTTGCTTTTTCCAATGCCTCCAGTATTACTTTATAGGCTGTCCTTCGATGCTCCGGCCCGGTCGGACCAATCACAGCAGCGAGAATTGTGCCGCTGTGCACAACTACTTTGGTCATGGTGGAGCCTATATCTACTCCAGCAACATACACATCCACGTTAGTACCTTTCGCATTACCACCCGCGCTCAATCACGCGAGAACCCGGAATCCTCCATCCGCTCATATAAGCCACTGCCTGTGGCCCGGTAAACCGATGTCTCACCAGTCAATAGAACGTTGACCAGAGCCGGTTTGCCCGCATCGAAGGCACGTTCCAGAGCCGGTCGAATTTGTTCCGGTGTCTCAACAAGCTCTCCGTGACAGCACATGCCCTGTGCTATGATATCGTAGCGTGTGCTCTGGCAGAGTTCGGCGGCGATTGCATGCTCTTTCCACACCGGTATGTGCTTTTCCATACCCCAAGCACCATCATTACCTAAAATGGTCACTACGTTAATGCCATAGCGGCTCATCGTTTCAAGCTCCATCCCATTAAAGCCAAAGGCCCCGTCACCGCTGAGAAGCACCACGCGGCTGTCTGGATGCGCCAGCTTTGCTGCGATAGCAAACCCCGGGCCTACTCCCAGACAACCCATAGGTCCGGGGTCCAGCCAGTGGCCCGGTTTATAGGTTTTTATCACCCTGGCAGCAAAGTTAACGAAGAATCCACCGTCGCCGATGACGAAATCATCAGGACCCAGGAAATTCCTGAGCTCACCGATGACGCGGAGGTGGTGAATCGGAACCATATCTGACCGCAGCCATTTCTCGTCGCGAGCCTTTCCCTCCGTCTCAAGCTTACGCAGGTAGTCCACCCATCCTGAGTCCTGCCGGCTCTTGCCTTTGGTCTCATCAATCAACTGGGTCAGCACCGCTTTGGGGTCGCCTACAATGCCCACGTGTACATCCCGATTGCGCCCAATTTCAGACTGGTCGATATCTATCTGAATAATCTTTGCCTCTCTGGCAAAGGCCGGCGGGCGTCCATAATTTAGCCTGAAATCAAACGGTGCCCCGATAACCAGGATAACATCGGCATCTTTTAGAGCGGCACGTCTGGCATATGAAAAATACATGGGATGCTCCGGAGACACGCATCCCCGCCCCAGACCATTAAGAAACACCGGTGCATTGAGAGCGCTGGCGAGGTTCTGCAGCTCCTCTCCGGCGCCAGACCAGTGGACGCCACTCCCAGCCATCACCACCGGTCTTTTTGAGTTTAAAATAAGCTGAGCAGCACGCCGAATGTAGCCCGGGTCGCCATAGGCTTTAGCCTCAGTGCGGTAATTGGCGGGAAAGTAAACTTCCGATTCCTCGAACTCCTTGAACAGCTCAATTCCCACAGTTTCAAGATAGACCGGCCCGGGCTTGCCTGCGAGCGCATTGCGGAAAGCCATTCCGAAATATTCCGGTATACGTCTGGCATCGTGGCAGACACGCGCCCACTTCGTAATGGGGCGCACCAGCTCTATGTAATCCCTGTCTATCTCCATCAGCTCACCGAGGTCGTACTGGGCAGGCTCATACCCGCCTCTGCCAATATATACGACAGGACTCGGCGTCAGATTGGCGTTCATAATGCCTGTGTAGGCATTGCCGAAGCCAGGGCCAAAGTCGAAAATCGCCACTCCCGGCTTGCCGGTGACACGTGCCCACCCATCGGCAGCGGTAGCTGCACCCTGCTCGCTGCGCATACCCATTACCTTGATACCCTCGGCCTCACAGCCCTCATAGTAAGGCGCCATGACCACCTCACAGACTGTGAACACATATCTAACGCCCTCAGCTTTGAGAGCCTTTGCCGCCAAGCGACCGCCGTTGAGTTTGGTCATGCCCTCTTCGCTTCCCTAACCTATATTTTGAACCTGAATAAAGAAATTGGCGCTATGATTGTTAGAAACCTATCGACGAGCTGCAGCCTGCCGGCCTCCTTTTCTCTTGAAGGAGTCGACGGTCTCCATAAATGCATCTACCCGCCTCTTGGTGTCAGCCTCGTTATAGTCACGCACGTCCACGATATCGCTTTCCATGAACATTAACGGTATATTCACATACTTCTGTATTAAGTTATTAAAGTGAATCTGGCCGAGGCTTTGATACCGGCAAGACCTTGTCAGGTGCATCATGCACCCATCTATATCGTACTCTCCGATTCGGTTCAGGATACGCTGCACCCTTGAATGGCCGCAGCCTTTCTTGGCATCCTCCCAGTATTCCACCCTCTGACACCAGGTCCTCAAGGCTAAAATCTCCAGAGGATTGGTCATTTCTTTAGGTACGTCGAAGAACGGCCAGGGACCGTAATCTGATGCCTCCATTACGAAGACTGCTCCGAAGGTCTCGAAATAGTTGATGATCGCCATAGTGTGCCACGGCGGCAGCCCTCCGGCCCATAGAAGCCTGTACTTTTCCTGCTCTAACACACCTTTATTGTGGTCAACCTTAAACTGCAGCTCCCCGTAAAGCTCTCGATAAAAAGCAAGCGTTTCGCGCGAAGCCAAATCGAACACCGCAGGCACAATGGCGCTGAAATGGTCTTCAGAGGGCATGGGGCTGGGATGATGTTTGCGCAGCAAATACGCACTGTACCAGGTCCATAGAGACTCATTCCCTCTCTTGACCAGGTATGCCAGCCTATCCCAATCCATTTTCTTGCCCAGTAGCTTCTCCAGGAAATCAATCAATCTCTGGAACTGTTCCACCTGGTACTTCATAACATACGGCTTAATAGCTTTTATATCCGTATCGAAGGGAGGAATCTGCATTACATCAAAGCTAAAGGTAGGAATATCCCAGTACCGTCCTATTGCCTGATACCACTTATACCTGTGATCACATCCGGCGCTGCAACTCAGCAGCATATCGGGTGCCGGGATACCTCCATCCGGAGCATCTTCCGGCACATGCCCGAGCTCTTGGCGCACGATGTCAAAGCCAATAGTATTACGGCAGTAGCCGCATAAATTATTTGCATAGCCCTCAGACTCTGCGCGTATTAAGTAAGGCTCCGACACACGGTATGCAGCGCAAACACCACCGTAGTGCTCGGTGTAAACAGAAGTTACACCCATGGCCTCAAGTATCTCGTGGTAAGCACACCCCCCCATACAGTAGGCCACTGGCCTGCCTTCCGCCTTAGCCTTGTTCGCCTTATCGTGTATATTCCTGGAAAAAAATCTTATTTTCCTCACTGTCTCCGATGAGTGAACCGCTGTGGTCTTACTCTTTTCCACCATGGTTATTTCTCCTCCGTTATTTATCCTGCTCCTCTGTCAACTTCAGTCTATCATCTCAAGAAACGCTTGAACTCTGGTTTTCAACTGGCCGATTGTAGTTACACTGTAGTCATCCTCGATGTGCAGCACCGGATAGCCAGCCTTCTGGAAATACTCCCTTACGCCCGGGGCATCCAGCTCAAAAGTGTCGCAGTATCTGATGATATAAAGAATTACACCTTTAACTTTATACTCTTTGGCAAACTCCATGAGATATCCAAACCTATTGTCCATATCCTCTTTATAACCGCGTTCCCTCTGCTTATAGGTGCGAGGACATGCCACATTCAGTATGTAGCGTGCGCCGAGGCTATGGATAGGGCTTTTGTCGACCTGGACATCGTGCCAGAACGATCTTACGCCCAGGCAATGGTCGTCCACAACGACGTTTGCTCCACTTTCTTCTATGAGTTCGATAAGCGCTGTGTCATCTATTTCGCCACCATAAACTAGCAGCCTGGTTTTTGGTGTAGGGATATCCCGGCGCTTCTTAATTTCTGCAATTACCTCACCGAGCAGCTCGTTGCTTTCCTCCACAGGTATGACGCGGCAGGCCACCAGAACTTTTGTCATCTCGGTTCCAGTTAGTAAAGGAGGGTCCTGCTTCCTCAATCCGTATAGCTCTCTAAGGAGGGCTCTATTCCGATTGTATAGCTGAATAGAGTTGGTCAACTTCTGGTTTGTGATTTTTTTGCCTGTAAACTCTTCAAGGCTTTCTTTAAAACGGCCCAGTTCTATATCGAAATACTCAACGGAAGTAGGGAACGTCATATGTGGGCCATCTATATAATGGTGATACTTGGGGGTAATCGGCACTATGCCGGAAGACCAGATCGCATATAAGGCGTAGGTATTGTCACACGTGTGCGGTACGACCAGACCATCTATAAAATCATATTTCCCCTTCAGCGCTATATCCAGGCAGCTGCGTACATAGGGGCACGCAATAGTCTCGATGTGAGCATCCGCCCGGGTTACAGGTTCTTTGACATTTCCCAGAATCCTGATTGGCACGATGCCGGCGGCGCTCATGATTTCCAGGGGCGCCAGACAGCACATATAGCCCATTACTGTCCTGCCTTCGGCTTTTAACTCCTTCGCCCTCATATCGCGGTTCTCATATAGCTCTTGAACTCTGTCAAGTCCTACCAATCTTTTTACTGGCATTTCTTTAAATCCTTCCTTCTCACAATATTCGGTGCTGTTTGTGCTTTGGCGCAATCTATATCTCGCGCGCCACGGAAGCACCTTCCTGAGTTGACTTATAGACGTCGTCCGGTCGGTCGCAATAGTTCACTGTAAAGAGATTAAAGCCGGCATGTTTAAGCGACTTGTCCGGTTCAGGATTTCCTTCCGAGCCGAGGGCGATAATAACGTTATCTGCCTCAACTGAGCTCTCCATTCCTCCGGCATTTTTGTAATATACAGCGTTGTTTTTAATTTTGGATATCTTCGAGTTTGTCAGGATTTTAATACCGCGATCTCGGAATCTATCTGACAGCACCTTCCCGAAATCTCTTTGCATGCCGTAGCCGATTTCGCTTCCCTCCTCAATTATGGTTATCTGAGTACCTTTGCGTCTCAGAAATTCAGCGACTTCAAAGCCAACGTTCCCTGCGCCCAATACGACAACTCTTCGCCCTACTTCAACTTTCCCCTCCAGCACGTCATCTGCCATTACTACGTTCTTTTGCTTGATGCCCGGCGCTTGAGGAATCACCGCTTTTTTGTCCAGAGTGACAATCACGGCGTCAGGTTGTCGTTTTTCAATTTCTTTTAGACTTGCACGCTTCCCCAGTTCAACGCTCACACCCAGCTTCTTCAAAATCGATAACTGGCGTTTAATGTAAGGAGCTATCATCCACGACCAGCGTCCGCCCGGCATATCATTTTCGTCCCATAAGGTAACCGTGTGTCCGCGAAGGCCGGCGACCCTGGCTGCCTCCAGACCCGCGGGGCCTGCGCCAAGTATAAACACCGTCTTGACTTTCTCTGCCTTCGGCTCGGTCTGCCCTTCTTTGGCCAGCTCATGATTCAGTAAACAGCGCACCGGGCCCATGCCTCTCTCAGGCGCAACGCAGGTATTGCAGGCCATGCATTTGATGATATCGCCGTATTTGCCCTGCTGAGCTTTTATGGGTAAGTCGGGGTCTACCAGCAGCGCCCGCCCCATAACAATTAAATCGGCCTTCCCCTCCTCCAGGATGGTCTCGGCAAGCTTGGGGCTGTTTATTCTGCCTGCCACCATTACGGGAACCTTGACGGACTTCTTAATTTCCGCCGATAGGTGAGCCAGACAAGCGGTGGGAAACAGCGCCGGTTGAATTATCCATTCCAGGCTAAACGGATAGACACCAGCCGATACGCTTAAGGCATCGACGCCGGCCTCCTCCAGCAGCTTGGCGATGATTTTGCTTTCTTCCAGACTGAGGCCGCCATCAACATATTCATTGCCAGATATCCGGAACCAGATAGGAAAATCAGGTCCTACTTTGGACCTGGTGCGTTTTGCTATCTCAACTGCGAATCTTGCCCTGCCGTATACATCACGACCGTACTCGTCATTTCTTTTGTTGGTATGAGGAGACAGAAACTGGGCAACGAGATGACCGTGCGCTCCGTGAATCTCTACAGCATCAAAACCGGCGACCTTGGCCCTTCTCGCCGCTTCAGCAAATTGTTCGACAAGAACATCTATATCCTGTGGTGTGAGTTCCCTTGGCTGCTCCAGAAAAGGCCAATCGAATAATATAGGAGAAGGAGCTACTGGCGGCTTGCCAGTAAACATCGACATCGCTCCTCTACCCGGATGCATAAGCTGAAGGGCTGTTTTAGCGCCGTGGTCTTTTATGGCGCGGGCGAGGACAGACAGCCCATCAATGTATTTGTCCTCAGTGAGCCGCAGTTCCGTAGGAATCAAGAACTGCTCAGGGTCCGGGGAGCAGTATTCAACCACGATGAGCGCTGCGCCACCTACTGCCCTTCTGACACAGTAATCTATCAATTGCTGACTTACAGTGCCATCGACATTTGGAAGTCCGCTGCCCATGGGCGCCATCACGATGCGATTCTTCAGCTCCATAGTGCCAATGTTTGTCTTTTCGAAGAGCTTAGCCATGGCCGTTCCTTTCAGTCTGGAGTCATCTCTTAAGGACTTCCGCTCATGGAGAAGAAAGTTAGCGCTGCACTGTTCCAATGCTTACAGTTGTGATACGAAATGTTCGGGGATAAATGTAATATTCTACTAAGGTATTCAAAGCCTGAATCATCTGTCCCGTTCCGGGATAGATTAAAGCAACGTTCGGACAATCGAAGCTCTTATCTGCCAGGCGGGCAGAGCCCGCCTGGCAGTATTCCAGTGTTATCCTGCGAATTCATGAACAAAGGTCAATGGCCCCGGTATTAGCCGTGCCAGACCTTTTCAATGCTGACTACCTCTTTGCTGCCTACCCTGCCCTTGGCTTTGAGAAGCGGCCACCCTTCCTTTCTCAATTTGTCAGAGACCTCGTCACAGATGCCTTTGGTAACCAGCTCTTTAGTCTCGAGCGGCAGCTTACTTTGATCCAGACAAGGGAGAATGCCCATATGGATTCCCATGGTTGACGCGAATATGCTGTGAAGCAATCTCTTTTCTACAATGACGTTTATCACAGACGGCTTCCCAGAGTTGAAGGACCTCTCCAGGGCTGGGCGAATTTGCTCCGGCTTGGTGACGAACTCACCGTGAGCGCCCATGTATTCAAACATCTTATCGTATCTTATGTCAGGCAACATGCCGGTGGGGTCTATCTGGTTTTTGAAGAACATCCAGATGCCGCTCATCCATTCGCTATCGTTGTATACCATGTAAACCACAGGAAGTTTGTACCTTGCCGCTGTTTCTATATCCATGCCCGCGATTCCCATGCCACCGTCGCCCATCAGAACGAAGACCTGTTTGCCAGGCCTTGCAAGCTGGGCACCAATACCCATGCCAATCCCCTGACCCACCCCAGCATGCTCACCCCCGTCCAGCACATGCCCTGGGAACTTTGCCCTGATCTTGTCGGTCAGGAAGTTACTGCCGGTGAAAGAATCGAATATGACGGTGGCGCTGTCATCAAGGAAATCCACGACCTCCTGACACAATACAAAGGGATGCACCGGCACGTCATGCCTCACCTCTTCCACACTTTCAGCCCTTCCTGCTTCAAACGATGCTTTGACCCTGGCCATGTGTTCCAACCAGGCTGTCCTCTTCACCGGCTTCTTCAACTTAGTCTTTACACACTCTATCATCTGCCGTAAAACAAGTTTAGGACTGCCTGTAATTTCCATCGCGCTAGGCAGCGGGAACCATGCCTCGGTCGGTGACTGGTCTACAACAATCCATTTAGCCTGACCAGGCCAGACAGGGTCCAGGCCAAAGTTTTCCACGTTGCTCATGAGAACCCCGAGTATGAGAACCACATCAGCTTCTCCCCAGAACCGAAGCCTCCATGCTGTCTTGACAGCCAGCGGATGGTCCTCGGGAATAATGCCTCTGGACAACCTTCGGCCATTTACGGGTATCTGAAGCAACTCCGCTAATTCCCTTATTTCCGGACCGGCATCCGTCCAGTAAGCGCCATCGCCTGCTACCATCACAGGCCTCTCCGCCTTGAGCAGAAGGTCTACAACCCTTTCAACTGCGTTCGGGTCGCCTGCTGCCGGAATGGGCATTGGCTTCTCCTGGAGTGTCACATCTCCATCATAGGCTCCGGCCGGTATCATCAGCGTAATCGGGTCCATAGCCAGACAAACCGGCCCCGGGGGAGGCGTCATGCAATCCCGGAGCGCCTTTCTAAGATAAAGCGGTATTTCGCCGCCGTCGATAATATTTTTGCCCCATTTTGAAATAGTCTTGGTCCACTCAATTCCATAGCCCTCCTGAAGAGGGTGCTTCGCCTCGTGTATTCTGGGATGTTGCCCGAAAAGACAGACGAGAGGGCTTCGGGAAACCCAGGCCTGGCTTATGCCGCCAATCATATTTGCCACGCCGCACCCGGCCGTGCCGTAGCATATACCGGGCTGGTGCATGCATTTCGCATAAGCATCGGCGGCATAAACCCCTGACTGCTCATGGCGCATGTGCAGCCGCTTTATGCCAAACTCATAGAACCCTGTTTCGAGAGGCCATATGTGTCCGCCATGGACTCCGAAAGCATGCTTGATCCCATGCTCCTTCAAAATCCTCCCAATCACTCTTCCGCCGTGCATGCCGTACTCATAACCCTCGGGAGCCATGCTTTCATCAGCCGTGGTTTCAGCAGCCGTGGTTTCAGCAACAGTGATTTCAGAAGCCACGGTTTTCTTTTTTCTTCTAGGCATTTCTCACCTCACCTTATTAAATTTTGGGATAGAATAATACGGAATGTCTTTATTGTACCATCTTGCAACTGAACATGCTATTCGGGGGATCAAGCTATGATTGCTCTTTAATATTTGATATTATATCATACACGATATCATACATGATGATACGTTGATTATAGCACTGGTGTCAACCGACTTCTACATACGATTTTAATTCAGGGCACCGCATTGACGAAAGTGCTATAATGCAGTCGCATGTCATATATGATATCAATTGCGATATTAATAATAAGTTCCCAGCTTAAAAACCAATAGCTCATTGAGAAGAGCGTATTTATAGCAGGAGTGCTCCAGGCCATCATGGAAAGATATTTACAGTCCACAGAAATTATCGACTCCGATGCAGCACCGATAAAAGAAAAGGCGAAAGCCCTAACGGCAGGGCTGGCAACAGACAGAGATAAGGCCATAGCTTTGTTCTATTTTGTCAGGGACAACATCAAATTCGATGCCTTCGCACCCGGCCATCTTAAGGAGCATTATAGAGCAAGCGAAATCCTGGCCAGAGGAAACGGATACTGTCAGCATAAGGCAATCCTTCTGGTGGCGCTAGCCAGGGCTGCCGGAATACCGGCCCGGCTGGGGTATTTGGACATTCGCGACCACAGTATACCTCCAAAGTTTCGTGAATTGATGGGCGGGAGTAATGTCGTGTTTCATCACGGGTATGCCCAGCTATATTTAGGTGGGAAATGGGTGCATATAAGTGCAAATATCGACCTGGAGACGTGCCGCAAATACAAATTCATCCCCGTGGAGTTCGACGGCATAAATGATGCCAGGGATCCCAGCCACGACCAGAACGGGAAACCCCACATTGAATGTCTTCGCGACCGTGGAGGCTATGAAGACTTCCCATGGGAAGAGATATGTAACTCGCGCCTGGAGCTGGCAGCGCAAAAGGGTAAAGACCTTTCTGAACTAATGGCCAACTGGTGGAAGGATAAAGGGTAAATATATTCCCGGGTTCTTATTCAATCCAAACCGGCTTAGCCAAAACCGGATTTTATCACCCTCAGGATTTTGAGGCTTCTGCATCTTGAATCTGCGAAAGGAGGGGCAATGAGTTACAGCATAGAATTAGAAGACAAGGTCGCCATTGTTGCCGGAGGCGGCAGGGGTATCGGCCGGAGCACATCTCTAATACTGGCTGAGGCCGGAGCAAACATGGTAGTCGTTGATGTGGAAAAGGACCGCGCCAAAGCTGTTGTCAGCGAGATAAAGGCCATGGGCAAGAAGGCAATACCGGTTATTGCGGACGTGAGGGACAGCAAGCAGGTAGACAAAGTTGTAAAGACAGCGGTAGATAAATTCGGGCAGATAGACATCCTGGCTAATATTATCGGGCTTGCCAGTTGGGCGCCGGCGATAGAGATGCCCGAGGAAGTCTGGGACGGCGATTTAGTTATGAATCTCAAATATGTCTGGCTTTGCTCACGGGCCGTCGCCAGGGTTATGGTTGAGCAAAACAGGAAGGGCAGTATCGTTAATATCGGCTCCATAAGCGGCATGACGGCCGCCCCATCTCATGTTGCCTACGGCGCAGCCAAGGCTGGCATCGTGGGACTGACCCGCTCTTTAGCGGTTGAATGGGCTAAATATTATATCAGAGTGAATACCGTGGCTCCCGGAAGCATGAAAACGCCTCGTATCGTGGAAATGCTTAGCGGTTCACCTGAAATAGACGAAGCTCAGCGAAAAAGGATCCCTCTGCAACGGTGGGGGACGACCGAAGATATAGCTAAGGCGGTGCTCTTCTTTGCGTCGGACCTTTCAGACTATATAACAGGCCAGGTAATCACTGTAGACGGAGCGTTCCTCTATACTCAATTAGCCATGCTGGGCTAGAAATTCCCGTTGGGAAAGAAGACAGTAAGTAAGGGCATTTTTCAAGCATTTATCTCAGGATATTAGCCGCTGCTGGCTTCAATAAAGTAAGGAAAGGAGAAAGATGGCAAAAAAGAACTACCGGTGGCAGCCACCGAAATACACGGTCGATGAGAATAATAAAGTGATCGGGTACGTGAACAAGGAGCTTAATAACTGGGGGAAGTGGGGCGCTGACGATGAAAAAGGTGCCACGAATTACATCACCCCCCAGATTGTGGCAAAGGCCGCAAAGCTGGTGAAAAAGGGAAAGGTAATTTCCCTGATGACCGGCCTTGACAGGTCGGCCCCCCTCTTACGCGGTGCTTTCGACCACTCTTTTACCATGACTTCTTCCGATACTGTGCTGAAGAGTCCTTTTTTGCCTTCGGGATTACAGGTGAATGACGACCAGATAGTGACTCCCACGCATTTCACCACTCACTGGGATGCCCTGGGACATTTTGCCTGGGAAGATGTTCATTACAACGTATTCTGGGCAGGGGGACTAGCATCCATAGTTGGCGTCGAGCATCTGGGTATCCAAAATCTATCCAGTACCCTCGTAGGCCGGGGTGTTCTATTAGACATCGCAAAGTACAAGAAAGTGGATAGGCTGGAGCCAGGATACGCCATAACTCCCAAGGACTTAGATGGAGCAGCCGCTATGGAGAAAGTAGAGGTGCGCTCGGGAGATATACTTGTGGTCAGAACAGGTCACATGGGCTGGTGGTATAGCCTCATCTGGGACAAGTCAGAGTTCTGGGAAAAGGGTGAGCCCGGCATGAGCGAAACCTCTGTACCCTGGCTGCACAAGAAACAGGTGGCTGCAATCGCTCTCGACAATATTGCCGCTGAGGTTTCCCCGCATGAACATCCGGAAGGACGCATGTTTCCTTTCCATATCGAAGTCCTCCGTAACCTAGGCATAATCATTGGCGAGCTGTGGTGGCTTGATGACCTCGCGGCTGATTGTGCTAAGGACAAAGTCTACGAGTTCTTGCTCGTAGCTCCCCCGTTGAAGATTACAAACGGCGTAGGAAGCCCTGTCAATCCCATGGCGATCAAGTAAGGAGGAGAAAAACATATGGCTCAGAAGGAACTCGATGGAAAGGTTGCTATAGTAACCGGGGGCTCTTCAGGTATAGGCCGGGCTGTCGTACTCAAGCTGGCAGGCGAAGGAGCAAAGGTTACCATTGCTGATATAGACCTCAGCTCAGCGAAGAAGGTTGTTGCCGAGGTGAAGGGACTCGGAGGAAGCAGTATCGCTGTAAAAACCGATGTATCGAAATCGCAGGACGTCAGCAACATGGTTGCGGAAACCATTCGTCAGTTTGGCAAGGTTGATATCCTGGTGTGCGACGCCGGTGTGGGCGCAGGTGCGATGGTGCAGGATTTGACGGAGGAGGACTGGGATAAGGTAATTGACACCAATCTAAAGGGCACCTTTCTCTGCTGCAGAGAAGTAATCAAACACATGATCGAGAAAAAAAGCGGCAGGATTGTCAACTTCGCATCCGGGCAATGGTTCCGCCCTTCCCCTATGTCCGCACCCTACGCAGCGTCAAAGGGCGGCATAGTATCCTTCAGCAAGTCGCTGGCCCTTGAGGTAGGGAGTTACGGTATTAACGTGAACGTAGTGGTGCCCGGGTTCACAGATACACCTATGACAAGGCGCATCTTCGGCGAAGGAGATGCACTGGAATCGGGAGCGGCCAGCCTGGGGCTGGTGCCGCCGCGCGGGCAGATTGCGAAACCCGAGGATATTGCAGATGTTGTTCTGTTCCTGACTAAACCAGCCAGCCGTCACGTGCTGGGACAAACGATACACGTTAACGGCGGTTCACTGATGTGGTGATTTGACTTGATGGAAGCGTATTACAAAGGGGGCGAGCATGGAGCAAGCTCTGTCTGATGTCAAGGTATTGGACCTAACTCATCATCTTGTCGGCCCTTACTGCACCAAGCTTCTGGCTGATTACGGGGCAGACGTAATCAAGATAGAAAAACCAGGCGAAGGAGACATAGCCAGAAGAATGGGGCCGTTCTTTAAAGATGAGCCTAACCTGGAAAAAAGCGGACTCTTCCTTTACTTGAATATGGATAAGAAAGGCATAACGCTCAATCTCAAGACTGAAACCGGGAAGAAGATATTCAAAGACCTGGCCAAAGATGCAGATATTATTGTAGAGAATTTCAGACCCCGTGTTATGCCAGGCCTGGGGCTGGACTATGAAATGCTGGAGAAGGTGAATCCCAAAGTAATTATGGTTTCCATCTCTAACTTCGGTCAAACGGGTCCGTACCGCGACTTCAAGGCTTCCGATATTATTGAATACGGCATGGGCGGGGAGATGTGCTCCACGGGCTGGCCCAGCCGCTATCCGCTCAAGTTGGGCGGCACCATAGTTCTGTTTTCGGCAAGTCTGGTAGCTGCGGCAGCGACGATGGGAGCTTTCTATGCCAGCCGGTATCACGGTATAGGTCAGCACGTAGACGTCTCCATTATGGAAACCCAGTTAGGTACAGTAGACCGGAGAGCACCTTCTCTTATTGCTTACCAGTACTCAGGGGATATAAATCTGCGTACCGACCCTGCCAGCTATGGGCTCGAGCTAGTGCCTCCGTTCAATCCATGCGCGGACGGTTATTTCAGTTGCACGGTTGGCTATGTCTTTTGGGAGCGCTTCGTCAAGATGATTGGAATAGAAAAACTGAAGGACCCGAAATTTTGCCCTCCCTGCACAGACCAGAGTATAAAAGAGGAGTTTGACGCCATATGGATTCCCTGGTGCATGGAGCACAAGAAGCAGGAAATAGTGCACATGTTCCAGAAGGAAGGAATCCTCTGCACCCCTATCAACGATGCCAGTGATTTGCTGGTTGAGCCTAATTTGCAAGACAGGGGATATTTTGTGGAAGTCGAGCATCCAGTGACCGGAAAACTCAAGTATCCCGGAGCGCCATTCAAGATGTCTGAGACTCCGTGGAAGGTGAAAAGAGCTGCTCCACTCCTGGGCGAGCACAATGATGAGGTCTATGGAGCGCTGGGATATACAAAGGAAGATTTGATAACGCTGAGAGAGTGGGGCATCATTTGATCTGCCGTCCCTTAAGAGAGGAGGAGCTTTTATGTTACCGTTAAGCGGCGTCAGAGTTCTCGATTTTGGCCTCATGTTGGCCGTGCCCGGTGGGGCCATGCTGTTGGGAGACCTGGGTGCCGAGGTCATAAAAATAGAGACAACTCAGAGATTTCTTACCTGGAACCGTGGCTGGATGGCGCACCCTTCCAAGGAAATGATTCAGAACTTTCTCCCGTATATCGGTGGTTTCCCGAACAGAGAGCCGGGAGAGAGGCCATGGAACCGTTATCCCATCTTCCAAAGCCATTCTAAGAACAAGCTGAGCATGACTGTGGATGTGACCAAGCCCGAAGGAATGGACATTTTTAAGAAGCTGGTCAAGATAAGCGACGTTGTAGTCGAGAACAACTCCCGAGACACCATGATTAAACTGGGAATAACCTACGATATGCTCAAAGAGGTTAAGGAAGATATCATATACTTGAGAGGCTCCGCTTTCGGCGATACCGGCCCTTATAAAGACCGGCGTGCCATGGCAATGCAGGTCGAGGCATTAGCTGGCCATGACAATTTGCGCGGATATCCTGATATGGACCCGTCGGGCAACACCCCGGTGGTTCCCTGCGATGCCGCTCAGGCCTGGCAGACCGCTTTCGCCGTCATCGTAGCGCTGCACTACCGCAAACAAACCGGGAAAGGCCAGTTCATCGACCTGTCCATGCTGGAGAATTTCGTGAGCATGATGCCCCAGGCGATTATGGACTACACCATGAATAAACGAATCCAGAGGACAATGGGCAATCGCGATCCTTCCGCCATACAGGGCTGCTATCGCTGCAAAGGCGATGACCGCTGGGTCAACATCACTATCTCCACAGATGCAGAGTGGCAGGCTTTCTGTAGGGTGCTGGGCAATCCGTCCTGGGCGCAGGATGAAAAGTTTTCCACCCCTTCGAGCCGTCATAGCAACCATGACGAACTCGACCAGCACATCGAAGCCTGGACCAGCCAGCACGACAACTACGCTGTAATGTATATGCTGCAGGAGCAAGGTATTGCAGCGGGGCCGATACTAAATTCCAAAGACGCATTCAATGATGCTCACATACGCGAGAGAGGTTTCTTCGAACTCATTACTCAGGAAGATTGTGGGAACTATTTGCATCCCGGCGTGATGTTCAAGATGTCCAAGACAAAACTGAGCGTCCGCAGAGGGCCCGTCCGCCTGGGCGAGGACAACGAATATGTCTACAAAAAACTGCTGGGCGTGTCCGATGAAGAGTACAAGAGATTAGAGAATGAGGGGCATATCGGCATGGACTATGCTCCCCACGTAGCTTAATTTAGTGAACATTAGTGTAGCTGTAGAATGTGTACTCGGGCCTGCCCGGACTCGAGTTCAAGGATACCTACAGTACCGGGGCCGGGCCTGTAGTTAAGGAGAGTGGGGCTTCCCGGGCTGACGAGCAGGATATCATCCAAATGTTGAACAACGACCCGGTGCTCGTGGCCAAAAACAATTATATCGGGTTGTTCGTGACCATCGGCAGGGAGAGGCTTCTGTTTGCTGAAGGTAATCGTATCATCGTAGCGTTCAATACTCACGCCTCGCCATGGCGGTCGCAGGCGGGAAGGTCTTTCATGAACAAGTAGAAGTCTAAATCCCTGAAGGGTGAGGACATGTGAGGGGTGTACGCGCTTGTCCAGTAACGTATCGCCGTCGTCATCGTCACCACTGGCAGCGATTACCGGGGCAATACACTGCAATTCATCCAGTACCGACGGAGTATAAATATCGCCAGCGTGCAGAATAAGGTCAACGTCATTAAGTGCCTGTGTAATTCCGATGGGGAGCTTTTTACCGGCAAGGATATGTGTATCTGACAACAGTCCAATGCGCATCTTGCCAATATCTTAGTTGATGCGGCTTCATCTGTCAAAACGGCTAGCTCAAGAATCTGTAATTTATATTGCATCATAATGAAGCTGTTTACTGACGATGAGAGAAAGGAAACATGTGTCATTGCGAGAAATCCCGATTCATCGGGATGACGAAGCAATCTCTCCGTACTCATAAATGGGAATGGGGACGTTGAGATTGCTTCGCTACGCTCGCAATGACATAGAAGAAGACGGTTGAGTTGCAATAACGCATAGGTGCAGTCAGGAAATGGCAAAGAGGATTGAGAATTAGTTAATGAACAATCTCAATATATCGCTATTGACACTAAAATCCAGAAGACTTAACATGGGCATAAATCGAGAGTATCCCTCATCTTCCTCGGATTATTGGGGAGTCCATTCTATTATTAAACATATATTCTTTTTCCGCTGCAGACAGGTTTTCTCAGACGGAGTATGTCTCTAAACCTGCCAGATACATCGTGGACTAATAAATTTTAATTAATATCAAAAAAGGAGGTTATCCAATGGTTGAGAAAGCCAGAGCGGCAATCTATGAAGGTCTGGGGAAGCCGATGAAGATCAAGGAGTATCCGGTTCCCGAGCCGGAGCCTGGCGCCATCCTGATCAAAGTCAAAAGGGCAAATATATGCGGCTCCGACCTTCACATATGGCGGGGCGATGTCGACCTTGCCAGCTTGGGGCAGCCGCTGCCGATAATCTTCGGCCATGAGATGATCGGCACAGTGGCAAAGCTAGGAGAAGGAATCTCCACCGACTCAGCAGGTGAGCCATTAGCGATAGGGGATCGCGTAGTCTATCGCTATTTCTTCCCCTGCGGACGCTGCCGGGCGTGTGTAAGAGGAGACGATGCCGCTTGCCCCATGAACTCTCTCGGCGTCTACGGACTAGTGGAAGAGCCGCCCCATTTTAAGGGAGCATATGCAGACTACTACTATCTGCGTCCGCAGCACACTGTTTTCAAGGTACCGGATGACGTCACCGACGATATGGCTGCTCCCGCCAACTGCGCGCTCTCCGAGGTAATTTACGGCCTGGACAGGGCGAACCTCCGTTTCGGGGAGACAATCGTCATCCAAGGCGCTGGAGGCCTGGGCACTTATGCTACCGCTGTAGCCAAGGAGATGGGGGCAAGTAAGGTCATTGTCGTCGATGCAATACCACACCGCCTGGAGCTTGCCAAAGCATTCGGAGCCGACGAATTGATCGATATGAGAGAGTATAAGGATGTTGCAGATAGAGTAATGAGAGTAAGAGAATTGACCGGCGGTTGGGGAGCCGATGTGGCCGCTGATTTCGTAGGCTTTCCCAATGTGCTTGTAGAGGGTCTGGACATGCTAGGGAATGGGGGCAGATACCTGGAGATCGGCAACATCTCTCCTTTGAAGACCTGTGAGATAGACCCCTCCGGACTCGTCATAAACAACAAGAGCATTATAGGGGTCATGTTGTATACTCCGGTATATTTGAAAAAAGCCCTCGACTTCCTGAGCCGGGCCAAAAATAGATATCCCTTCGATAAGATTTTGTCTCACTCTTATCCTCTGGAGAAGATAAATGAGGCATTCGATGATGCATTGAAAGGGAAGGTTTCAAGGGCTACTATCGTCCCCTAAGTCTGATTACGGAAAACGGGAGGAGACTAAAATGGCAGGGTTTGCGGGGAAAATACTAGAAGTGAATTTAACAACTGGCGCGGTAAAGAAATTTAACGTGCCACAGGAAGTGCTGCGAAAATTCATCGGTGGAAGTGGCCTGGGCGCTAAGCTCTTTTTCGACAGTGTTTCACCAGATGTCGATCCACTATCGGGAGATAACACTCTATTTTTTACAACCGGTCCTCTAACAGGTACTAACATCCCCGGAGGGGCGCGCTCTTCGGCCTGCTTCAAATCACCCTTAACCAATATCTGGGGAGAGAGTAACTGCGGAGGCAATTTCGGCCCGGAGTTGAGATACGCCGGTTACGACGGGATTGCCATAAAAGGAGCTTCTGCCAAACCCGTTTATCTGCTTATCGACAATGACCGTGTAGAAATTAAAGACGCCGCTGACCTCTGGGGTAAAGACACTTATGAAACTGTTGATATTCTCAAACAGACTATTGGCGGAACGAGGAAGGCAGCAGTACTAGCGATCGGCCAAGCGGGCGAGAACCTGGTTAAGTATGCTGCCATGGTGAACGATAAGTATGCCAAGTTTGGCCGCTGCGGCGGTGGAGCGGTGATGGGTTCAAAGAAGCTGAAGGCTATTGCCGTTCGGGGGACAGGTAAGCTTGAAATGTCAGAGCCAGCTGAATTCCAGAAAAGACGTAAAGAGATCGCTGATAAATCAAAAGAGCACATAGCTACTCAATTCATGAAAGAGCATGGCACGAATGGTGGAATGATGGTGCTGGCGGCGACCGGTGACCTGCCCGGCAAGAACTGGTCGCTGGGCGAAAACACTGAGGTCGCCTCCAAGGTAAACGGAGTCACAGTCACTGAGAACTTCCTGGTCAGCCCCCATTCCTGTTATGGCTGTCCCAATGGCTGCAAGAGAATGGTCAAAGTCAAAGAAGGCCCCTATAAAGTAGATGACAGCCCGGGGCCGGAATACGAGACTGCCGCCAGTTTCGGGACTCTGCTTATGGTTGACGATCTGCCTGGTGTTATTAAGGCAAACGAACTGTGCAACAGGTATGGGCTGGACACAATTACTTGCGGCTCTACCATAGCCTTTGCCATGGATTGTTTTGAGAACGGCATTATCAGCAGTAAAGACACCGGCGGCATAGACCTGAGGTGGGGCAATGTCGGAGCAGTTTTGGAGCTTGTCGGGAAAATCGCCCGGCGCGAAGGGTTCGGCAACACACTGGCTGAGGGAAGCCGAAAAGCTGCTCAGAAAATCGGCAAGAATGTTGCTGATTATGCAGTAGAAATCAAGGGCCTTGAGGTCCCCATGCATGACCCGCGGGCCGGGCACGGCCTGGGACTGGCATATGCTACCTCCACACGTGGAGCATGTCACATGTCAAATCTGAATACTTCAATCGAGATGAATACTATAGTTGCCCCGGAGATTGGATTGACCGGAACGTATGAGGGGATGAAGAGCGAAGGCAAAGGTGAGATGACTATGATCAGCGAGAACCTGGCCGCAGTCTGCAATTCCGCCATACTTTGTAACATTGCTGTCATTCCGTGGGCCATACAAGACATTGTTGACATGCTGAGGCTTACAAGCGGTTTCGATTACAACATAAAGGAGATGATGGAGTGCGGCGAGCGGATCTGGCTTCTTAAGAGGGGTCTCAATAACCTTATGGGCGTCAAGAGATTCGACGACAGGCTGCCAAAGCGGATTCTGACCCCGACAAAAGAAGGTACAGCCGCCGGTTCGGTGCCAAATATTGAGCTCATGCTAAAAGAATACTATGGCCTGAGAGGGCTCGATTCTGAAGGTCGTCCGTTAAAGGCAAAACTGACTAGCGTGGGATTGGCTGACCTCGCCGCCAGGTTGTAGCAGTTTTAAATAAATGACATCTATTCAGGATGTTTATATGAAAGATTATAAAGATAAAGTAGCGGTGATTACCGGAGCAGCCAGCGGCATAGGACGCGCCATAGCTGAACGCTGCGCTCAAGAGGGCATGAAGGTTGTTATTGCGGACGTCGAAAAGGAAGCTCTACGTCAAACCGCAAAAGAAATGAAAGCATCAGGAGCGCAGGTTGTGCCTGTTGTGACCGACGTTTCGAAAAACAGAGATGTAGAGAGGTTGGCTAAAAGGACGCTCGACGCCTACGGGTCGGTACACCTGCTGTTTAATAACGCCGGAGTTACCACAGGCACGGTCATCTGGGAAAGTACCTTAGACGACTGGAAATGGCTCCTGGGGGTAAATCTATGGGGCGCTATCCATGGCATCCGGGTCTTCGTGCCCATCATGCTCAAACAAGACACCGAATGCCATATAGT
>DAOUMT010000100.1:0-10627 GCA_034409195.1 Dehalococcoidia bacterium | reverse complement strand
GGTAATATGGTCTTCGCGGTTCAGCCTCTCCAGAATAGCCATGATTTCGTGGCTCGACTTGCTGTCCAGGTTCCCTGTCGGCTCGTCAGCAAGTATGATGGCAGGGTTGTTGACCAGAGACCGCGCGATGGCTACCCTTTGCTGTTCACCGCCGGAAAGCTCGGCCGGCTTATGCGTAGCCCGGTGGCTTATGCCCACCTTCTCCAGAGCTTCCAGTGCCAATTTTCTGCTGTTGCTCTTGTTCCCATAAAGCATAGGCAGCTCGACATTGTCCACCGCCGAGGTGCGGGGCAGCAGATTGAAGTTCTGAAACACGAAGCCGATCTTCCTGTTCCTGACCTCGGCCAACTGCGAATCGGAAAGCCTGCTCACCTCAACCCCATCTAGTGAATAGCTGCCCGAGGTGGGCACATCGAGGCAGCCCATGATATTCATCAGAGTTGACTTGCCGCAACCGGAGGGTCCCATGATAGCCACCATCTCGCCCTTTTCGATGCGGCAACTCAAGCCGCGCAGCGCCTGCACCTCCACCTGACCCGTACGGTATGTTTTGACGATGTCATTGAGTTCTATCATGCTTATCACCTAACGTCCAATAATAGTTATCCCCCCACCACCAAAACCACCGATACCGATGCCCCGTGAACCGCTGCTGGAACTACTGCTTGAGCTGCTGGTGTAGGCAACCACTACCTCATCGCCCGCATTGAGCCCCGACAGTATCTGTGTATACTGGTCATTGCTTTGCCCCACTTTTACCTGTCTCACTTCGGGCACGCCGTTGACCATCACCGTCACGGTCGGGTTGTTAGTTGAACTCCCGCTAACAGCGGCTACAGGAACCAGAAGAACATTGTCTATCTCTTGAGTCGTAATGGTAGCTGTAGCGCTCATCCCTTGACGCAACATAACCCCTGAAGGGACAGTCACGTCAACAGTGACCGGGTATGACACCACTCCGGACTGGGAATTGCCCAGAATCGCAATGGTAGAAACTACACCTGAAAACTCGTCGTTCGGCAGGGCATCCAGAGATATACTTACCTTCTGCCCCACCTTCACCTGCGGGACGTCGATCTCATCTACAGTCGCAGTCATTTCCACCACCGACGGGTCAACTATTTCAATGGCAACTGTAGCTGCACTCACCGTCTGCCCTGCCTGGATATTTACCGCTGAAACGATTCCATCGAAGGACGCTACCAGAGTAGCGTTCCCCAGCGCTGCCTCCGCATTAGCAAGGGCAGCCTGAGCACTTGCCACCTGCTGCTGTTTTAGTTCCACGTCCAGGGAACCCGGCCCCGTGTTCGCCAGAGCCTGTTCGGCTGCGGTCAGGTTGTCCTGGGCATTAGCCACAGTCGTATTTGCATTCTGTTGGGCAATTTCGAGATTGAGATTTGCCAATTCCAACTGAGTCCTTGCATTATCCAGCTCTTGAGCAGTAATCTTGCTGCTCATGAACTCCGCCAGGCTATTATTGTAAGTTTCCTGGGCATTGTTCACCGCATACTGCGCGTTAGCGATATTCAGAGGGCCCTGCGTTTGAGCGTTCGAAAGCTGCTGCTGTGCCTCCGTTACTGCCCGCTGGGCATCGGCAACGCCCTGTGTTAGTGCGTTTTGGAGGGTGTTCTGTGCATCCTGTAGAGTGATTTTAGCGCTGGTCACCGACTGCTGTAAGGATAGGATAGATGCGTTATCTAGTTGAGCCAGCACATCGCCCTTCTTAACCGAATCGCCTGCCTGCACATTCACTTCTTGAACAGTGCCCGCACCGCCGAAGGTGAGGCCGTCTGTATTAGGCAAAACCAGGCTGCCGCTGGCGCTCACCGAATTAGTCAGGTTTCCATACTGCGCCCGTACTAGCCGAGAATTAGCCGGGAGCGACGACGTTGCATCGGAGGTGCTGGCCCGGCCATATGCAGCGTAGAACCCTCCAACGATACCACAGACTATCAAAAGCAATACCATCACCTGCCAAGCCTTCAACGTTATCTTAAGCATCTTAACCTCCACAATTGCCCAGTTGGTAATTTCAATATCGAATTATGCAGGGATAATATGGAGGAATTATGGAGAAATTTCGTTTTTTTGATGTAATTTTGCCCTTATCCTACCTGAGGGAAATAACAGGACAAAGCAATCGTTCTGGGAGGGCTATTCCCACTATAGCAAACTATACGGCGTTCAGAAACCTACGTTCTCAATGCGCTCGAAGGGGAGTTTAGTAGTTATGGGCCCGATTTTCACCCATGCTGAACCCGAAATTTTCAGGTTGACCGACCCACCTTGTCTATATGCCTGGTACAACGCTCCCGCGGCTGAAAGAGTCCCTATCTCGTTGATCACATCTATATTGGTAGAGCTGTCGGCCTTGATCATAGCGTCCACAGTTTCATCTGCGTTGCCTAATGGCACCCAGTTGCCATCCTCTTCGAAATAGATGTCATAGGCAACCCTGTGGAGGGTAGCGCCAATCGGGCTTGAGTTATGCACACTAAGCGTGGCGTTCACGGTGATAGTAGTAAGGCTGATGCTTTTCAGGCTGATACCTACAACATGAACATCCGCGGCTTTGTTGGCTAGCCATTCCTTGCAAACCAGCGTACTTGTAACAGCAATGGCCACAGCGCATATAACCAGAATGATAGCGGTGACCAGAAGCCACCTGGGAATGCGGCGTTTCGATATTCTGAAGCGGTGCATCATGCGCTACATTATATACAACGAAACGTGGAACAAAAAGCAAGGAAATTAAGGAAATATTTTGCACAAGAGCCATCGAGACGGGCTTTACGCCCAGGGAGGCTCTTTGCAATCGACGCTAGCAAAATAGTCGTCGTCCAGCTGTCGCTGGGCAACTCCCGACTCGACAGCGGCCCTCGCCACAGCGTGAGTAACCGCCAGGTGCATTTTGGTATCTATGGCGCTGGGGACAAGCTCTCCCTCAGTTGCAGCGCCAGCGATGGCCAGGGAGGCAGCTTTGAGCATCTCATAGTCTATCTTTTTCGCCTTAGCGTCCAGCGTACCACGCCAGATCCCGGGAAAACCGAGCAGGTTGTTAACCGACCTGCCGTCAGCAGCCAGAATCGCCCCCGCTGCCCTTGCTGCCTCCGGAGTTATCTCGGGATACGGATTAGACAGGGCGAAGATGATTTGCCCCTTTCTTACTTTACTTGAGTCTATTATCCCTCGCACGCCTGTGGTGGCGATCACTATATCAGCCTTCTGCATGATTTCATCGAAATTAGATGGGATGCCTCCCGCCTCTGCATGTCGCTTTAGGCTGGCTTCGGTCCTCGCCGTGCCCAGGGCGGGATTACCTGTGTACCGGAGCAGCAGCTTGCCGATAGAGAGACCGGCCGCCCCTAGACCGATGAGCCCGATCTTTGCTTCCTGAAGAGCTACCTTGGTAAGTTTACAGGCATTGATCAAAGCCGCCAGAGTAACCACCGCCGTCCCCTTCTGGTCGTCGTGCATAACAGGCATATTCAGCTCTCCGGCAAGCCTGTCCTCGATATAGAAACATCTGGGCGGTGCTATATCTTCTAACTGAATGCCTCCGAATGTGGGAGCGATATGTTTCACCGTCTCCACAATTTCATCTGAGTCTTTAGTGTTCAATAGTATCGGTATGCCACTGACCCCCACCAACTGCTGCAGCAGAGCGGCTTTCCCCTCCATAACCGGCATCCCTGCCACCGGGCCGATGTCTCCCAGTCCCAGGATCCGGCTACCGTCGGTAACAATGGCTACAGAATAAGGGATGAGAGTGTAAGTATCTTTCCAGCTCGGCTGGTTCTCGATCAACCTGCATACCTCGGCTACTCCAGGGGTATAGATTTTGCGAAGGGTGTCCAGCGAGGTTATAGGAACAGTGTTTATCATCTTGATCTTACCGTTCTTGTGGAACTCGAGCACAGCATCCCTGACCTGTAGAACCGAGACCTCCTTGAGCTTAGAGACCTCGTTTATTGCCTGCCCGAGCTGTTCATCGTTCTCGGCGTATACATCGATGTCTCTGATAGTGTAATGTGGACCCAGGTGCACCGTCGTTATATTCCCGATATCTACTCCGACCTTACCGATGGTTGTAGCCAGTTTGCCCAGAGTGCCCGGGATATTAGCATTCTTGCAGCGCAAAGTCCTGACAATTCTCTCCAATACTCTACCTCCATATATCGAGAGCGCTCAGAAACGCTTTTTTTACCTCAGAACTCCCGTGAGAATTATAGCACACCTGTACAGGTCGAACCTAGTTACCTGAATCAAGCCATAATATGATATTATGAATATAACTATAATTTTTAGGAAGAAAAGACTTAATGACAGGTAACACAGAGAGCCTTCCCCTTTTTCTGGGCTCTGTCATCGTCCTCTCAGCCTCGGGCGTGATGATGCCCGGTCCGGTAACAGCGGTTACCGTTACCAAAGGGTCGCAGCGAAAATGGGCTGGCGCGCTTATTGCCATAGGGCACGGTATTATCGAGATCCCACTGATTGTCCTTATCTACTTCGGACTTGCCAGCTACCTGAAACTAACAGGAGTGCAGATAGGTGTGGGTCTGGGGGGTGGACTGATGCTTTTCTGGATGGCGTGGGGTCTGTTCAGGACAAGGCCCGCAGCTTTAGATGCGAGAAAGGACATGCCTCATAGCTCCATAGTTGCAGGATTGGCGACTACCGCTGCCAGCCCTTACTTCTTCCTGTGGTGGGCTACGGTAGGGGCTGCTCTCCTGGTAAGTGCCACCACATTCGGCAGAACGGGTATTATTGCTTTAGGTGCGGTACACTGGTCCTTCGACCTCGTTTGGCTCTTCGCCGTCTCCTGGGCAGTGTTCAAGTCAAAAAAGATGTGGACTCCCAAGGTAACTGGCGCCGTGTTCGCTCTCTGCGCTGTGACCCTGGCCGGATTCGGGGTCTACTTCATTTACCACGCAATCAGTCTGGCTATCCAGTAATCAGGAGAGCATGATCCGGGCATCGACCACCGCATACCCTTGCTCCAACGCCTTCAACGGATTAAGGTCCATCTCCACTATCTGCGGAAAATCTTCCACCATAGCAGAGACCCTGAGCAGGAGTTCCTCAAGTGCTTTTATATCAGAAGGTTTGGCTCCCCGCCAGCCTTCGAGCAGCTGGTATGCCTTGACGGAGCGCACCATCTCCTGTGCATCGATATCCGTCAGCGGATGAATACGAAACACGGCGTCTTTGAAAAGCTCGGTATAAATGCCGCCCATGCCGAACATGATAAGCGGACCGAACGATGGATCCTGGGTCACTCCAACAATAACTTCGACCCCCTCCTTCACCATTTTTTGAACCAGCACACCGTCCATCTCAGCCTCTTTTGATATACCGGCCAGGCGCTCTTTTATCTGTGTAAAAGCTTTACGCGTCTCCTCCTCCGAATGGATATCCAGTGCCACACCGCCAACCTCAGTCTTATGGATTATCGTCGTGGACATCAGTTTCACAGCGACAGGAAAGCCCATTCCTTTGGCTGCTTTCACCGCCTCATCGGCAGTCCTGGCCGTCCTCGATTCCACTGCCTGGATACCATAGCAGCGAAGAAGCTCGTCGACCGAAGCAGCGTCGAGCCAGAAACGGGAGGCATGCTCCTGCTTCAATGCCGAACTTACTATCTGCTCGGCCCGTTTCTTATCGATTCCTGCCAGCTCCGGTATCGTTCCCTTCGGCCTCTTAAGCCACTCGCCGTACTCGCAAGCCCCGGCCAGTGCAGTAGCAGTTGCTTCGGGGAAAGCAAAGGAAGGAACATACCCTTCCTCGCGTGAGCCCAGCTCAACGGAGACGCCGCGCGAGCCCATGAATGAAGCCAGAAGGGTCTTGCCTCGCTGCCGGAATTGCGGCGCTATCTCCCGAATGGCACTGGCCGCCGTTTCGACATCAGTAACTATGGGCGGGATAAAAATAACTATGACAATGTCGATGCCTTCATCCTCGGCCAGAAGTTTGAGGACTTTCCTGTACTGGTCAGCCGTGGCTTCGGCAGTCATATCGACCGGGTTCGTGAGATTGGCTCGAGGTGGCAGGAAAGTTTTCAACTCTGAAATAACCTTATCGGATAGAACAGGCATTTCAAGTCCTCTTGCCGCGCAGGCGTCGGCAGTCATAATCCCCGGCCCGCCGCCATTGGTCACTATAGCCAGCCTTCGCCCCGAGGGTATAGGCTGGTGAGTGAGCAGGTTCGCTACATCGAACAGCTCTTCCAGCGTCTCGACCCGGATGATACCGGCCTGCCTGAAAAGGGCTTCCGCCAGCACTTCGGTAGTGGCCAGAGCGCCGGTGTGAGATGCAGCGGCCCTGGAGCCTGCTGAAGTGCGCCCGCTTTTCACCGCTATCACCGGCTTGGCTTCTGCCACGCTGCGGGCAATGCGAGCAAACTTCCTGGGATTGCCGAAAGATTCCATATAAAGAAGGATGACACGGGTCGCGGGGTCCTCTCCCCAGTACTGGAGAAGGTCATTGTTGGATACATCCACCCTGTTGCCCAGGCTGACGAATGTCGATAGCCCCATATTCAGGCTTTGCGCATATTCCAGGATGGCGAGCCCCAGAGCACCGCTTTGAGTGCCGAAGGCGACCTTCCCTGAAGGTGGGAAAACAGGGGAAAAAGTAGCATTCATATTGACATTATCAGCGGTATTTATGATTCCCATGCAGTTGGGCCCTACCAGACGCATCCCGTATGCGCGGGCAGTTTCCAGCAATTTTTCCTCCTCTTTCTTGCCCTCGGAACCGCTTTCCCCGAAACCTGCCGATATCACTATTACGCCGCGCACACCCTTTCTGCCGCACTGCTCCAGCACCTTATGCACCCTTTCTTCCGGAACGATAATCACCGCAAGGTCCACTTCTCCCATTATGTCAAGAACAGACGGATACGCCTTGACCGAGGCCACCATCTCAGCACTGGGGTTCACCGGATAGGCGATGCCGTTAAAGCCCTGTAACAGCAGGTTGCGGAAGAGTGTGTTGCCGATGCTCCCCTCTCTCCGCGAAGCACCTATCACAGCTATGGAACGGGGACTGAAAAAAGCCTTCAAAGATGCTATGGTTGCGACCTTCTCCCGCTCGGCGGACTTCTCTTCCACCGCAGGGGTCGGAGCAATATCCATCACCACGCGGTAGACGTCCGAGTCAACCTGGTTCGCCACCCTGAAACCGCTGCTCTTCAGCACGTTCATCATTTGCTCGTTCTCAACCAGCACCTCAGCCTCAAAACGTCTTATCTCCTTTTCCCTCGCTATCGAAGCTATCTGCTCCAGCAGACTGGTCCCGATGCCTCTACCCTGGTATGCATCCTCAACCACCAAAGCCAGCTCAGCAGCATCAACCTTGGGCAGCCGGGCATAGCGGCCCACAGCGATGATTCTCTCCTCGGTCTCTTCACCGAGAGTTGCCACCAGAGCGAAAGTATTGTCGTAGTCAACAGTGCAGAAGCGCCGCGCCTCCTCCTTGGGCAGATTGGTCAAGACATGATGGAACCTCAGATAGATAGTATGGGGGCTCATGCGATAGAAAAAAGCAAGCAGTCTGTCTTCATCGTCCTGACGGATGGGCCGCAGATGCAGAGTAGAGCCATCCTTGAGTATTACCGCTGTTTTGTACCTATTGAGGTTATCGTTTCCCGGGTTTGTTGTCATCTCGTCCTCCTCCTCACGTATTTTATGTAGCTCCAGCGCAGGCTAGCCACGCTTCATCAGAAATGCATGCACCTAATAGTAACGCTACGGTAGTCGCCTCCCAGTTCCAAGAATAAATACATTACTTTCTGTAGTTTAGCAGTTCCACATAAAAGAGTTGTTAAAAATTGAGGGAAAAAGTAAAAAAGTTGTTACGTTTTGGGTACCGGAGCTTTGCCTTAAAAAGCGCACTTGCCCAAATAGTGTGTGGAGTCTAGGAGGGAGTTGGTAAGAGTGTTTGTAGACACTCTCCATTAATCTATCCATCAATGCTTTGGGGGCATCCGCCTGCGGCGGATGCCCAATCTCCTCATGCCGTTAACATTTTTCACATGTCATTGCGAGAAGTCCGCCACTAGCGGACGACGAAGCAATCTCTCGTATCCGTGAGTACAAATAGGTTCGGTTAGATTGCTTCGCTTCGCTCGCAATGACATAGAGGCTTAGCGGGGCGGTGTGGAAATGTAGCGTCGTGACTCCCGTCACGATGAACCCTTAACCCTGTAGTTGCCTGATTCATCAGGCCAACAGCCCAATAAATTGGGCAACTACACTCTGAAACCGGATGCGGCCACAGGAGTGGCGACGCTACATTGCTCGATACTCACAACGACGCAGGGCTTCAGGCTTGTGTTAATTTATAATTGAATGCTCTACTTACGCTGTAACCTCAGCCCGCAGTGTCTCCTGGCCTCGAAGATAGACAATTGTCAGCCTGCTGCCGAGCGCTACCTCACTCATGGCGTGCTCCAGGTCTTCTGCGCCGCGTATCGGCTTGAGATTCATCTCGATAATTATGTCACCGTTCCGCAAGCCTGCCCGCTCCCCCAGAGAGGACGGAGCTACACCCCCTACCAGCGCTCCGAATACCGGCACACCGCCTGTCTTTTGAGCCATCTTGCTGGCATCGGCTACTTTTAGCCCCAAATGAGGCCGCTGGCCGCCGCCGGCGCTAGCAAGAAGCTGCTCCAAGCGAGGTCTGTCGAAACCGATGATCACCTGACCATCGGCAACAATAACCGGCACACCCATCTGCCCTGTCAGGCGCACCATCTCGTCCGCCGCTGCCCGGTCGCGGGATACATCGTGTTCAACATATTTAGCGCCGCGCTCGTCAAGAAACCTCTTGACCTGATGGCAGTAGGGTCAGGTCGGCGTCGTATAGACCTTGATATCCATCACTCACCCCTTTTTTGCCCTTTAACAATAATAAATTATATGCGCAAAAAGAGAGCGCTTCAAGAAGTAGAAGCCCTCTCTTAGAAACTATATCTCAAATCCACTACCCTTCCTTTCGGCTAATGTCCGAACTCGCCTTGTCACCATTTTTATCTGTGACCTTTCACTCTGGCGAAGTAACCTGAAGGGCTCGGGATACCTTCGAACCCTTGCCAGTGTTCGGTACCTTCTTGAGCTTTACGCACCGGCAAGAGCAACCATCCTAAAACCAGTTTCCCACCTTCTTTCCTTTCTTCTCTTTATACTAAAATATGACTGAATGAGGTATTTGTATGTGACTTTTGTCTCCAAATTCAACTCCCTGAGTAAGGGATGATTAGGTGCCTGTTCACGCTTACTCGGCTTTCGTATGTATATCTTTCAGCCTCGAGATCGCCTCCTCAGCTTCCATACCGAAAGCCCATCCCTGAGGCTTGGTGCCGATTATCTCCTCTGCAGCCAGCTTATCAATCTCTTTTTTCTTCATGCCCAGATATTTCTTCAGAATATACTCATTGTCCTGTCCCAGTGTTGGCGCCGCTTTCCGGATGCTCACAGGCGTCTCCGAAAGCTTAACGGGGAAGCCGGGATAGGGATGCGTGCCCGTTACCGGGCGGGTGATTGTCTGGAAGAAACCCCTTGCCTCGATGTGAGGATCGGATAAAACCTCCCCGTAGTTCAGCACCGGAGCCGCGGCTACGTTCGCCTGCTGCATGATTCGCATCACTTCGCGCTTATTGAGCTGCTTTGTCCATTCTTCGATGTGCTTATCCAGTTCGTCATGGTTCTCATAGCGGCTCAGGGCATCGGCGAACCTGGGCCAGCGAGTCCAGGCAGGACTGCCTATAGCCTGGCAAAACCTGTCCCATTCCTCATCGGAGGACACGGTGATAGTGACCCACTCATCATCGCCCTCGCAGCGGTAAGCTCCATGCGGGACAAACGAGCTGTGACGGTCGCCTCTGCGCGGCTGCATCCTCTTGTTCATGGTATAGTCCATAATCGGCCCCGCCATGAAGCTGGTGAAAGCCTCGATCTGGGAGAGGTCGATGTGCTGTCCCTTGCCCGTTTTTTGACGCCGCCACAGAGCGGTCATTACAGCCACAGCGCCCATCAAGCCGGCTGCGGGGTCCGCTATATAGCCTGTCATCATAGGCGGGCCATCTTTGTAGCCGCTGACGATAGGCATGCCCGATACCATCTCCACGTTGGGCCCGAAGGTGACATAGTTGCGCCAGGGGCCGGTGATGCCGAAGCCTGGCATAGAGAGCATGATAACCTTGGGGTTGATTTTCTTAAGTTCCTTATAGGTCAGGCCCCAGTTTTCCATCACGCGGGGGCTGAAGTTCTCGGCGACTATATCGCCAATTTTCACCAGTTTCTTGAAAATCTCCTTGCCCTTGTGATGGTTCAGGTTGAGGGTGATGCCGTACTTGTTCCGGTTGACTCCGTTGAACACGGCAGACCATTCGTATCCGTCAGGGCTGGGCCAGCCTCCCAGCAGCCGGAGGTGGTCCAGGCGCTGAATGGACTCGATTTTGATGACCTCAGCTCCTAGGTCTGCCAGCAACGAAGTGGCCATGGGTCCTGCCCAGTAAATGCAAGCATCTATTATCCTCACGCCCTGTAAAGGTAGTCCTGACATGCCAACCCCCTATCGGTAAACTCTAAAAACTAATCTCTAAACCCTAAACATATTGGAT
>DAOUMT010000099.1:0-10651 GCA_034409195.1 Dehalococcoidia bacterium | reverse complement strand
GGCAGACAAAGCGCTAAACCGACATTTCCCATTTAAATTCGGGGATGAGACATTTCGTGCCTCAACCGCATCTGGCAGTAAGATTACGCCCCTCCAGTCCTGACTGTCAAGACCACGGCCTCTATCTCAACCAATCCTTATATATTCTGTTATTGTTAAATCACAGCGGGTGTTACAAATCTCTTACATTTTTCTGCTAAAAACGTTTAAAACCTTGACAATCTTTTATGTGATGCTAGAATTCGGCTACAAGCTGGTCGCATCTTAGCCTGGAAGGAGGTGAGGGCGATGAGTGAGGAACTGAGAGATAAGGAGACCAGACTCTTCCAGAGCTTGAAAGAGGCCCTGGAGAAGAGTAAGAGTCTGGGAAAGAGCTGCCTCGCCTGAAAGTCCTGAAAGGGTAAGTAATTGCCAGTTTGGCAATGAGGCAGTTGAAATGAAGGGCACGCCCTACGATTTCTTCGTCCAGTGGCATCTGACCGAGAGATGTAATTTGAGATGCCGACACTGCTATCAGTCGGGAGCAGTGTCAGAAATGAGCTACCAGGAAATCTGTGGGGCCATCGACAACGTAAAAAGTGCGTTTAAAAGCTGGGTGACGGAATATGATATGCAGATGTCACCCAGCTTTCATTTTACCGGCGGCGAGCCGTTTCTGCGCAAGGACCTCTTCGAAATAATCGGGTATGTCCGCGATTGCGGTTTCTCCGTGTCACTGATGAGCAACGGCACGCTCATAGACATTGACATGGCGCGGCGCATCAAAGAGGCAGGGGTAGCTGATGTGCAAATCAGCCTCGACGGAATTGAAGACACACACGATAACTTGAGAGGCAGGGGGTCTTTCAGCCGCACGCTGACAGGCATCAGGAACTTGGTCGGTCAGGGCGTTGAGGCTAATATCAATCTAACTGTCTCTAGGCTTAACATGGGTGAAGCCGGCGAGTTGGTCTGCCTTGCTGAGGAGTTGGGGGTGGGTGCTATCGCTTTCTCACGCCTGGTGCCCACTGGCAGGGGCAAGAAACTCAGCAGCGAGGCATTGAGCCGTGAAGAAGTAGCACGTTTCTATGACGGGCTTCAGAAATTTAAGGAAAAGAGCAAGGTGGTAGTTACCTCACGCGACCCGCTGGCCGCTATTTCCGGTATGGAGGGGGATATCCCCCAGACCGAGATGCCTGTAGGCGGCTGCGCTGCGGGAATCTTCGGCGTAACCATCACTGCCAACGGCACCATTATGCCCTGCCGGCGTATGGACCTACCGGTGGGGAATATCAAAGAGGTGTCCTTCCGCGAGCTCTGGGTGGAATCGCCGGTGCTGTGGTCTCTACGAAAGCAGGAGGTCTATCACAACGGCTGCGATTCCTGCCGTTACTGGTCAGTATGCCGGGGCTGCCGCGCCATAGCGCTGGCCTATGCCCGTGCCAGCGACGATGAAGACTATCTGGGCCCGGACCCGCAGTGCCCATACAGGTAAATCAATCACAGCAAGCGCCAGGCCGGGAGATAAGAATGCCCAAGGCAAAAGTGAATGGTATAAATTTGTACTATGAAGTCCACGGGCGGGGCGAGCCAATCGTCATGATTATGGGATTTGCCTCAAGCGGTGGAGGCTGGATTTTTCAAAGACGCGCTTTCGAAAAGTATTTTCAGGTAATCACCTTCGATAACAGGGGCGTAGGAAAGTCAGATAAACCGAGCGGCCCCTACTCTATCAGGATGATGGCTGAGGACACGGTGGGTCTGATGGACCATCTGGGTATACAGAAAGCTCATATACTGGGCGTTTCTATGGGCGGCTATATTGCTCAGGAGCTTGCCATCAATTATCCTGAACGTGTAAAGAAGCTTGTCCTGGGATGCACCTACGCCTGTCAGGATGATATGGGAGGGCATACGCCGGAGTATTACAGGGGCATGGGGCTTGCCGAAGGCTGCCCGGCTGCTGAATTAGGGAAAACCCCCATAGCTAAAGTGCTGCGCGCTGAATTACCGCTGGCCTTCAACAGCAGGTTATATAGAATTTGCACGTTTCCCTTTATAGAGACTGCCGAAAAAGTCTCTTTCTACCATCAAAATCCCCCATTCTCGGGGCACTTTTGAGACTGCGAAACACTATTAGAACTCAGATAATATTCATCCTACATTACTTTTTCGGCAATCTCTTATAGGCATCTACACAAGACGGATGGCAACTGAGGGCGTTGCTGCACAGTTCCAGGCTATCGTGGGGCATGACGCGCTGGAAAGGCTGAAAATGATTCAAGCTCCTACGCTGGTGATCGCAGGAACTGCGGACAGGATAATCAAACCCAGTTCATCGGACGTACTGGCAAAGATGATACCTAATGCCAGGCTGGTCAAAATCGAGGGTGGGGCACACTCCGTATTTATAGGAATGAGTAAGAGGTTCAACAAGGAAGTTTTGGATTTTTTGAGAGAGCCTTGAACCTCGCAATAAAGCGAGTTTTTAAGAGTTCTTTTCTGTGACTCGGCTTTCCCTCACGGCCATGCCCAGACTGCCCGGTCCTCCATAGATAACCACCCCGGGGCAGACTCTGGCAAGATAGACAGGGACTTCGGGGAAGGTCGTCTTCAAGCGCTGAACAAGATTGTTAGCGTCATCATGTCCTGTGGTGTATCCTATCGCTATTTCCTGGACCTGGGGAAAGCTGGTGGCAAATTCGTACATGCGCTGCAAAGCCTTGGCCCTGGTACGGGCTACGCCAGCCAGAAACGTCTCGCCGTCCCTCAAGCCGAGTATAGGCCTGACCCCCAGCGCTGTCCCTATCAGCCCGTATGCCCTGTTAAGGCGCCCACTCTTGACTGCATATTTGAGGGTGTCTGCCATACTGCGATTATGAATCTGAAGAATAGCCTGGCGTGTTGCCTGCGCCACCTGCTCGAGGTTTTTCCCGGACCGGGCCTCCCTCACAGCAGCCATAACCGCAAGACCCAGGCCGATCGATATCGACTTGGAGTCCAGTACTTCAATGCGGCATTTCTTGCTGACTAGCTGCGTACCTGAGAGAGCAGAGTTTAAGATACCGCTCAATTTGGAGCCTGCGTGGACAGAAATGATTTCGTCAGTTTCCACGGCAAGCTTATCGTAGGCGTCTGCGAAATCCTGGGGCGAGGGCACGGAGGTGGTGGGGTAGACTGGGCCATTGAGCAGTCTATGGTAGAACTCGTCCTCGCTAATATCTACCCTATCGCGATATGCCTTCTGCCCAAATATGATATAGACCGGCACCACAGTAATATCTATCTCTCCGGACAATTCAGGAGGGATGTCACAGATGCTGTCGGTCACAACTTTGACTGCCATAGAAAGCCTGGTGAAGCTGTAGTACGATTTGCAATATTCTAACTCGGGGGAATGTAAGTTGTCCAGTTGGTTTGCAGGGATGTTCACCTTGACCGCGCACGGAAGCGGGGTCTATCATAAGTGCATAAGTGACAGGAGGCAGATACGTTGCCGTTTTTAGGCGATATGGGTAACTGATAAGAACTTAATAAGAGGAGCCCCATTATGGACGTTAAAGAAGCGATAGCGAAAAGGCGAAGTATAAGGAAATATCAACGCAAGGAAGTATCTCCTGACTTGATCAGAGAGGTGGTCGACGCAGCAAGGTTGGCCCCTTCCGGTAGCAATGCACAGCCGTGCCGATACTATATAGTAAAAGACGATGAGACTAAGAAAAGGCTGAAGGAGAACCAGATTTTTCAACAGGATTTTGTGTATCAGGCACCTGTGCTAATAGTTTGCTGCGCTGACGTTCAATCGTACAGGCAGGGAGTAAAAGGATGGAGTGAGGAGAATGAGCACCGTGCGCTGAGGGATCTCTCGATTGCTTCCGCTTTCCTGGTTCTGAGGGCCACGGAACTGGGATTGGCCACCTGCTATGTGGGCTGGATGAAAAAGGACAAAATAAAAGAGGTTTTAGACCTCCCACGGAGCTATATGGTCCCCTTCGTCGTCGCCGTCGGCTATGCTAACGAACAGCCGGGACCTCTGCCCAAGAGAAGCATGGATGAAGTCCTCATGTATATAGGCGGTCAGCAAAAATAAGCAGCCCGACCTACACATTCGTATCTCTACTATATCCATTATCCATTAACACGCCGCTGTCGATTTGGGGAATGAGACGAAATTTCTTCGTTTATCCTTATCTGCGGCAGGGGAATACCGGCCTCGTGGAATTTCTTTATCAATTTCTCCCTTATGTCACATCTGAGATTCCAGGTATTGGATGAATCCCAGCTTTTGCCCAGTATCCGGATTACCATGGATTTCTCCGTGAAATCGACCACCTGTACCACAGCTATTTTCTCCTCCGTGGTATAAGGGCTTTCGTCTATTATCTTTTTCACCCACTCTCTAATTTGAGCGACATCGCAAGTATAGTCCACGTACACCATGACTATAGCCAGCAGCCAGCTATCTTTGATAGTCCAGTTCTGGACTACGCTGTTGTTCATAACGCCGTTGGGAACGATGAGACGCCTGTTATCCCAGGTACGTATGATAGTGTGCATGAGGGTTATTTCCTCAACCCAACCCCAATCGTTGTCATATATCACTGCGTCGTTCAGCCGGACGGGTTGCGAAAATGAGAGCGCAATTCCGGCTATGACATTGGACAGGGTACTCTGGGCTGCCATTCCTATGACTATGGTTAGCACGCCGGCTGAAGCTAGGATAGTTGTACCGACGCCACGTATCTGGGGGAATTGGAACAGGAAGATGATGAAAGCGAGGAAATATATTACGAAGTGGATCAGCCTGCGGAGCATATCAATTTTAGTTTCAGCAGGCGAGATCCCTTCCGCCTCTTTGGGCTGCCTGGCGACGACCCTGTTTCGCCAGCGCCACATAACGATATTGATAACGCGCGTTGCTATCCAGGCTACGATGATGATAATAGCAGCGGCAATAAGCTTGGAATATACGGGATGATTCCACACTGAGGTCAGGGGCGCCCAAATTGTTGACATGATATTCCCTCAAAATTAATCATGCTGCATGCCACTATCGCTTTACGCTTCATACTAATGTGTGGCTAATAAGAAGTCAAAATATGAGGTGGAAAAGTGAAAGATTTATGACATTTTTGGCGAGTCTTGTCTCATGCTTATACGGACGGGTGTTTCACCTTTTGGGGAGTTTTGCAGCAACTTTTATGCCGGCTTTGTAAATAATGTCGGGGCGTTCAATAGAACGTATATTCACAGTTCCTCAGGTGTTTTGCCCTTCTTGACAAAATCGAAGTTTAGTAGTATTATCGCGATATATCGAGATAATACACGATATAATTTAAACTACTCCGAATAAGAGGGTGATGACAATGTTCAGAATGCATGGGATGTTCCGTGAACCTTGGCCGGAAAGCCCGTTTCAGAAGGGCGACCTGAAGTACGTAATTCTCGATTTGATAAAGGACAAGCCCCGACACGGGTACGAGATAATCAGGCTGCTGGAGGAGCGGTCTCACGGCTTCTATACGCCCAGCCCGGGCGCTGTTTATCCTACGCTTCAGCTTCTGGAGGAGATGGGCTATGTGGAAGCAGTCCAGCAGGATGGGAAGAAGATCTACTCCATAACAAATGAAGGTCGCAAGTTCCTTTCCGAACGAAAAAAATTTGCCGAAGACATCAAGGGGAAGATGCGGGAGCACTGGGGTCCCCGGGATATGGACGAGATGCGAGAGGCGATGGTTGAAATCGGGAGGCTGGGACGGCTGCTGGGGAAGCATTACCGCGACCTGGATGCACCGAAAATTCAACGCATCAAGGAGGTTATTATCCGGGCCTATAAGGATATTGAAGCAATACTGGAACAGTGAACTCAAGTGGCATGTACATCAGGTCTCTTAAAAATCTGAAAGGAGGTGGCAGATGGGCGCAATGGACAAGATGATGGAGGCTTTCCTCGGAGGTATGAGTAAGGAGGACAAGCAGGACATGATGAGCAAAATGATGGAGAAGTTCTTTGGTGATATGACTGCAGAGGACAAGCAGAAGATGATGGAGCAGATGATGCCCAAAATGATGGAGGGTATCAACATGATGGAAATGATGCCCAGGATGATGATGAGTATGATGTCAGGGATGACGGGAGGCAGTCAGGGTGCAGGGATGCCGGCGATGATGCCGCGCATGATGACTCATATGATGCCCAATTGCATGAATATGATGCTTCCCGGCATTCCCAAGGAGGAGCGAGTCGAATTCGTTTTGAATATGGTCACAAGTCTGATGGAGCAGGGGATTGCTGGAATGTCGGAAGAAGAGAAGAACGAATTCGTAGCAAAGGTAATAGAGCGGGTCACGAGGTAGGGTATTTTAATAAATTACAGGGATTGCACTCTTAGATTGGCATTTTTCGGACCTAACCTGATCGTGGTAGATGTAGGGGCGTTCATTTGAACACCCCTACGTAAAATATATCGAACGCCTGTTTCTTTAAGCTAGCACGCCTGCGCCGATGAGCTCGGCGAACTCGGCGTCACCCATCTTCAATATCTCTTTGCAGACGTACTCTGTATGCTCGCCGAAGGAGGGGAAGGGTCGCTGCGGCTCCGAGGGCGTTTTGGAGAGCCTGAACGGCGGCCGCTCGGTGAGGTGCTTACCCATTTCCTGATGGTCCATTTCCACAAAATGCTGACGCAGTTTAAGCTGCGGGTCTTTGTCTACAAGGTCTTCACCGTTCTCGAGCACCCCTGCGGCTACACCCACCGCCTGCAGCCGGGTCATTATCTCTTCAGGAGTGTAGTCCTTTGTCCACTGCCCCATCAGCTTATCCAGCTCATCCTGGTTCTCCGTCCTGTGCAGCGGGGTGTCGAATTTGGGGGATTTAGTCCAACCGGGGTTGCCCATTACATTACATAACGCTTGCCACTCTTTGTCGGTAGCTACGGCTATGGCAACCCATCTCTCCTCGCCCTTGCAGGGATACACCCCGTGAGGTGCATAACCGGGGTTGCGGTTGCCCATGCGGTTCTGTACCCTGTCGTTGACTGTATAGTCCATCACCACGGGGGCTGCTAGGTGCACGCTGGCTTCCAGCATGGCCAGGTCAATGTACTGCCCCTTGCCGGTGCGGCGGCGGAAGTCCAGCGCAGCCATCAGGGCGATGAGGACGTACCAGGGCGCGATGAAGTCCGTATAGGCGGCAACGGGCAACGAAGGCGGCCGGTCAGGCCAGCCCAGGAGCTGCACGAAGCCGTTGGTGGCTTGCAGGACCTGGCCGAAGGAGGGCTGCTGAGAATGCGGCCCGTACTGGCCGACCATGGTCATGCTGAGCATGATGATGTCCGGCTTCACCTGCTTCAGCATATCGTAGTCCAGTTGCAGCTTGGTCATAACGCCGGGGCCGAAGGTCTCCAGGACAATATCGGCCCGCTCCACCAGTTTCTTCACTACCTCTTTGCCGCGCGGCTCGCGCAGGTTTACATTGATACTGTACTTGCTGGAGTTATAGTTGGCGAAAACACCGCTGGCATTTAGTCCCATGGCTCCCGGCTT
Organism: Dehalococcoidia bacterium; assembly: GCA_034409195.1. GTDB lineage: Bacteria > Chloroflexota > Dehalococcoidia > SZUA-161 > SZUA-161 > JACWAE01. The sequence continues at coordinate 3,127 of DAOUMT010000099.1, read as the reverse complement.
AAACGGCGTCATCAGGCGGGTGCCATCAGGCCTGGTGGCTGACTCAATCTTGATGACCTCGGCGCCGTGGTCGCCGAGATACTTGGTTACGATAGGGCCTGTGAAAACCCAGGAGAAGTCTACAACCTTAAGTCCCTCTAAAGCGTATTTACTCTTCATCTCATATCACCTTTCGCTCAAATGACGTTCTCTTTCTTCAGGATGGCGAGCTGTTCTCTGGTGAATTTAAGTTCCTTGAGGTAAATCTGCTCATTGTGCTCACCGATGAGAGGAGCCCTTTTACCCTTCTGCCACATTGTCTCGGTTGACTTGAAGTAAGGGCCGGGGTAGGTTATGGAAGTTCTCAACTCAGGATGCTTTATCTGCACCCAGAAATCTCTGGCAGCGAGCTGAGGTGATTCGTAGAGGTCTTTAGCGTTGTTGACAGGCTGTATCACATTCCTCTGTCTTATGGCTTCCTCGTGCAGTTCCCGCTTGGTGTGATTGAGGAAATACTTGCCAATCTCGGCTTCCCATTCGTTTATTTGCTCCTGAGGGACCTCGGTGAAGCTCAGGGTGGTCCAGCTTATACCCTTCATTTTCTCCCCCAGGCCCTCTTTGTTCATGGAAGCTACGAGGTCGTTCATTACCTCCGCCCCGGGCTGTGCCATAAGCAAGCGATAGCAGACATAGCCGTCCTTGCAGGGCCAGATGAGGCGATAACAAACGCCGAGACGCTTCCAAAAGCTACCTTCTCTGGTATGGAGTATCTGCTTAAGTATGTACCAGTCATGCGGGGCGTAGCAGAGCGTCCATATCATGGCTTCCTGCGCGGAGACATCTACGTACTGCCCCTCGCCGGAAAGCTCTCTATAGTAGTGAGCAATCAGGGTGCCCACCGTTGCCTGTAAGCTGGACTGGAGATAAGACTGGTCGCTGCTGAAGCGCACCGGCGGTCGGTCGGAATCGCCACAGATGAAGGTGTACCCGGCCATTGACATAGTGACAAGGTCAGGGGAATTGTAGGTGCTGTAAGGTCCGGTCTGCCCGAAGGGTGTGATGGAGGTCATTATGAGCCTGGGATTTATCTTGCTCAGGGCGGCATAGCCTAGACCCAGCTTGTCCAGGTAGCCAGGCTTGAAGGACTCGATAACGAAATCAGCCTTCCGGGCCAACTTCTTGAATATCTCCTGGCCGTCACTGGTCTCGATGTTGAGAGTTATCCCTCTCTTATTCTGGTTGAAGGCAAACCAGGAAAGGCTCCTCTCAGGGTCGGGTATATCATGGTAGAAAGGCCCCACATTCCTCGAGGGATTGCCGCCCGGTCTCTCCACTTTCACCACATCGGCGCCAAGCTCGGCCATTATTTTGCCGCAAAAGGCGCCTCTGTCATCGGTTAAATCCAAAACGCGGTAGCGGGCCAGCATCGCTGGCTTTTCCTTTGGCTTTGCCATTACCGAGGACTCCTTTCGAACTGAAAATGATATTGTGTGATTTGGCTAGGCGAGCTCGGGCTCGATCAAGCCATAATTTCCATCGCCCCGGCGGTACAATACGCTGAACTGATTGCTTTCGGGATTGAAAAAGATGAAGAAGTCATGCGACAGAAGCTCCATCTGCTCCACAGCTTCCTCCGGCGTCATCGGCTTAACCGGAAAACGTTTGACCTTTACGATTTTGCTCTCTTTATCCTCGACACCTTCTTCCTGCATCTCTTCGGCAGCCAATTCCTTTCGAAACGGTGTAACCCTTCTCTTGCTGCGGTAGAGTTTATCCTTGAACCGCTCGATCTGGCGGTTCAGCACATCGACTACAACGTCTATGGCAGCATAGATGTTGCCTGCTCTCTCTTCCCCACGCAGGAGCGTACCGTGACTGTTGATGGTCACCTGTACTACGAAGCGATTCTCTGCTGACTTGGTCATTTCCTGGACGAGTTCGACTTTGACCTCGGTTATATCGGGGAGATGGCGCTCCAGTTTGTTGAGCTTGCTCTTGATGTAATCCTGCGCCGCTTTCTCGACTTCCATATTCTTGCCTTTGATAACCAGTTCCATTCCCATTACCCCCTAAATATAAAAAATCCGACGATGTCGCTGCTCGCGAAAAAAGGGCTTTCTAAAATCAATTTATTTTATGCTATTATCACCTGCGTTTTCAAGACAAATGCAGGGACATTTATTAATTATCTTCAACCCCCTGTTCCCCCACTCTTGGGGGAATTGAGGAACTGGGGGACACCCCCAGACCCCCGGCAGGAAGTGTCCTGCACCTCTTTTCTTGGTTTTGATGGCACGTAAAGGGACTTTCGCAGGGGCAGTTTTCAAACCAGCTCTAAATCTTTACTTCGGCGATAGGGCGAACATCTCCCTGGCTATGGTGAGGCCCCAGACAGAGGCTGCGCCTGCTGCCTTAAGCGCTGTGGCGCAGGCGTCCAGGGTGGCGCCGGTAGTGCAGACATCATCTACCAGCAAAATTTGCCTTTCCTCAAGCCCTCGATGGCAGATAAAGGCGCCCTGTACATTGCGGCGGCGCTCTATGGCGCTTCCAGTCCTGGCTTGGGGTGCGGCGTCCTTGACACGGACCAGGGTGTCTTCCACCACAGGCAAACTGACCAGTTTGCTCAGCTCCTTAGCCAACAGGTAGGCCTGATTATAGCCACGCTCTCGTAGACGTTTGGAGTGCAGGGGCACCGGTATTATCACTTCGCCTTTCAAGGGATGGGAGCCGAGGTACTCGGCCAGAAGCTGACTTAAGGTAGCAGCTACGGCTTTGAGATGCCTGTACTTCAATTGGAGGATAGCCTGGCGAACGGTGCTCCGAAACAGGAACGCGGAGCGGATGCCGTCAATGGTGAGTGGATAGTTTACGCAGCTATGGCACAGATTGCCCTCGTTAGAGGTGGCTCCGCAGCGCTGGCAGAGAGGAAGCTTCACTATTGGGAGCGACTGGCGGCATGAGGCGCAGATTAAATCGCCTTCGCGTCCGCAGCCGAGGCACTTGAGCGGAAGCAGGAGGTCGAGGAAGGCTGTTTTAACTTGACGTAACGATAGTTGTGGACTCAAAGGGCAGCCCCGATTAGCTCCGTAAGATTGCGGATGCCCTCCTTTTTCATAAAACGCTCGATGCCTTCCAGGATGTCCAGCGG
>DAOUMT010000098.1:0-12543 GCA_034409195.1 Dehalococcoidia bacterium | reverse complement strand
CTCCAGCGTTCAGGTGACACTGGATACATACAGCCACGTGGTTCCTGGCATCCAGCAGATGGCGGCAGCACGCCTTGACGACATCTTCAAGAACGCGCCTAAGAATGGGTCATTGCAAAAAGTCGGTTAGCGTTTCGTTAGCTTTTTCCGTTATGTCTTCCGGAGTAACCCCCAAAATGCCGAATTTCAGCTTCAAAAACTTGAGCTAACGGTCCGAGGATGGAAGGTTACCGACGGGTTTCAAACCCGCCCCTACATCAGATATATCGTCGAATACAATGATTCCATGGACATGATTAGGCATGACTACAAAGACGTCTAATTCCGCGCGAGATAGTGCTTTGGCAAATCACCCCAACATGTTTTTACAATCTTTCCAAAGTGATTCAAGCGCACTAAACCATCGGCAATCTCGCCGAAAAGGCAGTTTTTGTCTTTGGTACAAATGGTGACGAAGTATACACCAGCCTGCGAATAATCATAATGCTTCAATCTGATGGAATGGCGCATTTTCTTGTCAATAGTGTACTATGTAAATCATGGTGAGGGCAGGTTTCAAACCTGCCCCTACAAAATAGTATAGAAACGCGAATTGAAAAATGTGGGCGGGTCTAAAACCCGCCCACACAGTCAATTCCTGCTACTTGCACTTCCAACAGGGTGCGCGCTTTTCCATGAAGGCTTTGGGGCCCTCTTTGGCATCCTCAGTGCCGAAAATCATCATGGACATCAACCGCTCGATGGAGTAGGCAGCGTCGAGTCCAAGGCCTCTGAGGACTGACTCTTTGATCGCCTGCACTGCGAGCGGGCCGTTCGAGCAAATCTTCTGAGCGTATTCCATGGCTGCCGGCATCAGTTGCTCACGGGGCACCACTTTGTTGATGAGGCCGTATTCCACAGCTTGCTGGGCAGTAATCTGGTTGGCTGTGAGCAGCATCTCCATAGCCCTGCAGAAGGGTATCTGGCGCGGCACTCTGACAGTCGTGCCGCCGCCGGGGAAGAGAGCCCAGGTCGGCTCCATGATGGCGAACACTGCGTTCTCGGAGGCTACCCTGATATCGGTGCCCAGAAGCATCTCTAGGCCACCGCCCATGCAGAAGCCGTTGACTGCTGCAATCACAGGCTTGAAAAGGTCGAACCCGCGCAGGACAGCGGTGAGCGACTTGGCAGCCTGAGGGTCAGACTGAAGCTCCCGGAGGTCGGACTGGGTGATCTTGGGCAGGAAGGTCTTTAGGTCTCCCCCCACGGAGAAGGCGGTCTTGCCGGCCCCTGTGATGATGGCTACCCAGATATCCCTGTCATCCCTGACCTTTACCCAGGCATCGCAGAGCTGGTCCATCATCTCGTCGTCCATAGCGTTGAGGGCTTCACGACGGTTCATGGTGACGGTTGCTATATGGTCTTTCTTCTCAAAAAGCACTGCAGGCATATTTCCCTCCTCACTTAGATTTTCTGGATGTGTCCGCGTTGGATGCTGGCTTGAATTTGGGCAGGTACCACTCCTGCTCTTCGACTTTCTCGAAAGTAAGCTCAAGCGGCATATCAATATATATATCCTCGTTTTTGCAGCCAACTATGTTGCTGTGCATACGAGGCCCTTCTTCCAATTCTACGATAGCGACATTGTAGGGCGTATCCCACGCCGGATAGAAAGCCTGATGAGTTATTTGCCAGGAGAAAACCTTCGCCTTACCGCTAGCTTTGGTCCATTTGGAATTCGTGCTCATGCACCTGGGGCAGAGGATGCCCGGCGGGAAACGCCATGTTCCGCAATCGTCACATTTCTGGAGAAAAAACTCCTGTCTCTGGCAGGCATCCCAGAATGGTTTCGAGTCTTCGGTGGGCGTCGGAAGCGGTTGGGGCAGCTTAAACTCTGTCATCATAATTATCTCCTCAGGATTAATGCGGAGCAGCTAAAGCTCGGGGGATACTCATTGACTACGCCGCCGAACCCGGTAGCGAACGCAAACTCCGCATTTTTCACCTGTCTATCGCCGCATTCCCCTCTGAGCTGGCGTACCGATTCGACGATATGCCCTAGGCCCATAGTATGGCCCTCGGAGAGCAGGCCGCCCGCAGTGTTGCAGGGAAGCTCTCCGCCAAGCGCTGTCTTCCCTGCCTCGACGAAGGGGCCGCTTTCTCCTATCTTGCAGAAACCGCTGGATTCCAACTGTACCATGAACACTATCGTGAAGGCATCGTAAAGCTGGGCGACATCTATGTCCTTGCGGGTAACCCCGGCCATTTTGAAGGCGGTATCGCTGGCCCTGGTCCAGACCGCCCAATCGGAAATCTTGGGATTGCGCCAGGGACGCATCAGCGGCGCTCCGTGCGCCTGCCCGAAGCCACTGATGTAGATAGGGCGGTGCTTGAGGCTCTTTGCCCTTGCTGCCGATGTCACCACAACTGCGCCGCCGCCGTCTGTCCAGGGACAGCAGTCAAGCAGGCGCAGCGGCTCTGACACCCATCGTGAGTTCTGATGGTCTTCAAGTGTGATGGGTTTGCCATACATCTGGGCGTCCGGGTTCAGGCAGGCATGCTTTCTGCAGTTGACGGCCACCGTTCCCAGTTGTTTGCCGGTAGTGCCGAAATCGTGCATATGCCTGCGAGCGACCTGAGCCAGAAAGGGTACCGCTGAAATTTCTCCCTGGGGCAGGGTAAACTCAAAGTTGGGCGGCAGGCTGGGAGGGACATCTATGGGATTGTTCTGCCAGCCATAGCAGCAGACCACCGTGTGGCACATCCCGGCATTGATAGCCATGGCAGCCATCTGCACCAGGACAATCGGGGTAGCGCCTCCGCAGTCTACGGTAGCATTGAAATTAGATGAGATACCTAAAAGGTCAGCCACCCTACCGGAATAACCGTGCCGCTCGCCCTGCTGAGAGGGGTGTGCAAACAAAAGCCCATCCACATCGTCCTTGGTTAGCCCGGCATCTTCGATTGCCTTTTTGCAGCCTTCGAGGGCGAAGCCCATGGTGCTTTTATCGGAGATTTTTTTGCCCAGCCTGGTCATGCCCACCCCGACGATGGCACATTTATCTCTCAATCTCAACTTGTTACCTCCGTTGAAGATTAAGGAAGTAGCTAGCTCTTCAGCCCCAGTATTCTGGCCGCATTCCCACCTAAGATAGCGTTGATTTCATCCTCGGTGAAGGTTATCCCCTCTGGTGCATTCTGCGGCAGGCCTTGAATCAGGTCTGCATACTCTTTAGTAGGCATCAGAGCCGAAACGAAGGGGTTATCGGTGCCGAAGATAACGCGGTCTTTGCCCATGCGGTCCAGGGCCTGTCTGAGAACCGTGCAAAATTTGCGAAGGTTGGTTTTCGCTACATCCTGCCAGGCGGAGACGTCTGTTGCTACGTTAAACTTAAGTCCAAATCCGTAGAAAAGCTGCTCGTGCCAGCCAAAGGCCATGTGGCCGGCCGTAATCATCATATTGGGGTAATCGACGGCGATGTCGTCGAGGTGAACGGGGTCTCCGAACTTGGCGCGGAAGGGGGATGGCCCCTGCTGTCCAGTGTGACAGGTTACAGGCACACCCAGTTCGTAAATTTTATCGAACAGGCGGCGGGTTCTGGGGTCATTCACGAAGAAACCGGTTTGCGGATAGAGATTCACACCTTTGAGCCCTAAATCCTTGATACCTCGTTCTACTATCTCAATTGCGTTGGGCCTGCGGGCATCGGTGGTGACGAAAGCGATTATTTTATCAGGGTGCTTTTTTTGGAGTGCTGAGTAGGCTTTGAACTGTTTATCGAGTGTAGCCGTGTTCTCTCCATAGAGAAGCCAGTAGTCCATGGGCAGAATGACGGTCTTATCGATTCCATTAGCGGTCATATCATTGATTAGTGCTTCTCCCTCGGGGTCCCATAGAGAGGGTATCATGGTCTCCATAACCATGTCATGGGTCATCTCCATCCCCAGTGATTTCAAACCATTGATATACATGCCGACCACACTCTGCCACCAGCCCTCCGGGTACCACTCTCTAGCTACCAGATGATAATGGGCATCGATTAGCATATTCCTCCTCCTTTCTCCGGGAGCATCCGCAGACTATAATATAACAAGAAGGTTTTAACCTTCGATATTTCTCAGTCTCGGGGGGACCTACAGGGCACAGTGCTCTGTGCCCCTCTTTTAGTCAGCCACATTCACAGATTACAGTTTAATAACTTGGTCTATCTGGGTAGGCCGAGTCCGGCAATAGCGATGATTATTCTCTGAATCTCGTTAGCGCCGCCTCCGACGGCCTGCATGGGCGAGAATCTGTATTCCCACTCCAGATATCCATCGTAAGGAGCTTGGGGAGTGCCTCGCTGCAATTGACCGTACAGGCCGAGAACCTGCATACCCAGATTGCCCAGGCGTTTCTCAAGTTCACTGGTGAAGACTTTCGATATGGATGCTTCAGAGAATGGAACGATGCCCTGCTCGAGAAGCCAGGCCAGACGATAGCCCAGCAGGCGTCCAGCATGTAGGTCTATCGCCATCTCGCTTAGCTTCTGCCTGATGATGGGGTCTTTGCTTAGCGGTATGCCATTGCGTTTCGTGGATTTAGCATATTCAACTATCTCATCGAATATGCGCTGGTAGCCTGCTATAGTGGCTGCCATGAAGACCCTTTCATGGTCAAGAGCCTGCGTAATATAGTACCAGCCCTGATTCAATTGTCCTACCACGCAGCTTTTGTGGACTTTTGCATCGTCGAAAAATACTTCGTAAAGCGTATGGTCGAACATGGTATCCAGCTTGCGCGTTGTGATACCGGGAGTCTTCATGTCGACAATGAAGATGCTGATGCCCCTGTGTTTCTTGGGAGCATTAGGGTCGGTTCTAACTCCGATCCAGCCGTAGTCGGCATCGCCGGCAAAGCTGATAAAGGTCTTCTGTCCATTAATTATGAAGTAGTCTCCCTCTGCTCTGGCGTTGGTCTGCAAGGAAGCCAGGTCGGAGCCCGCTTGAGGCTCGGTATAAGCCAGGCAAAACACGACCTCTCCGCTCAGAATCATGGGCAGGAACTTCTTCTTGTGTTCCTCGCTACCCACGTTCATTAGAGTGGGTCCTACCATATTCTGCGCTAGGATATGAGCAGCCGACGGCGCCCTGCCGTATAGCATCTCTTCGCCGAAGACCAGCTGGTCCATATGGGGACGGCCCAGCCCGCCATATTCCTTGGGCCATCCGATACCTATCCAGCCTTTCTTGCCCAACTTGCGGCTGAATTCACGGCTGAACATTTCATGGGTTTTCCCGCCCCGCCAATCCGGTCCCAGCTCCTGCCGGAGAAAATCACGAACCTCTTGTCTGAAGGCTTCCTGTTGGGCAGTAAACCGGAAATCCATAACATTTCTCCCTTGCAGAAGTTAAGATATGTATTCTATAAACCCAGCTTTTGGGCGACTAACTCCTTCTGAAAATCGGTATCGCCAAAGGCGAGTTCTCCGGCCTTGGCCCTGCGATAATAGAGCCCTATGTCATGGTCTCTAGTGGTGCCGATAGCGCCATGACATTGTACGGCTCTTTCCGTGACGAACTTGTAGGCCTCGTTAATCCATCCCTTGGCCACAGCGACCTCATTGGCACTCTCCGAGAGTCCTTCAGCAACATTCCAGGCGGCCTTGTAAAGAATATCCCTGCTGGTCTCGACATTCATCCACATATTAGCGCAATAGTGCTGGATAACCTGGAAGCTGCCGATGGGCTTGCCGTACTGGACCCTCTCCTTGACATAAGCCAGGGTCATGTCCAGAGCTGCTTCCTGTCCGCCGACCATCTCAGCGCATTTGGCTATGGTGGCATACTCCAGCGTCTTGGCGGTTATAGGCCATCCTTCGTTGAGTTTACCCAGCATGTTGCTCTTAGGGACTTTGACATCCTTGAATACGACTTCGCATAGCTTGTCAGCGCCTATAGTGGGCATGACCTCACATTTGATGCCGGGGCTCTTGGCGTCAACCAGGAACAGGGTGATGCCATCTTCAGGAGTGGCACCTTTCTTGGTTCTGGTAACGCAGATTATGTAATCAGCAATATGGGCGTTTTCTACGAAGAGCTTGGTGCCATCGATGACGAAACTATCGTCCTTAGCTGCAGCCTTTATCTGCACCCCAGCGGCGTCGTATCTGGCGCTGGGCTCGGTGAATGCTAGGGTCAGAATCATATCCCCCTTAGCGATCTTAGGTAAAAACTCCTTTTTCTGTTCTTCGGTGCCCGCATTAAGGATAGGGAGACTTCCCAGGACCACGGTACTGAAGAAAGGCCCGGGGAGGATGTTGCGCCCCATTTCCTGTAGAAGAATGACAAGGTCCAGGAAACCCATCCCCATGCCGTTATATTGCTCGGGCAATACCAACCCCATCCAGCCCAGCTCGGCCATCTTGCGCCAGAGCTCGGGCGAATAGCCTTTCTCATCTTCCTCCAGCTTGCGGACCAACGTCTTGGGGCATTCCTTGGTCAGGAAATCTCGTGCCGAGGTCCTCAGCATTTCCTGCTCTTCGGTCAAATCCAGATTCATTTTAACCTCCTCTGATCATTCCGAATTTAGGAAGAGATATAGGGGCAACTTACTCTATTACTAGCTTACCTCCCAGGCCCTGCGTCCGCTCCAATCGTAGTCCTCTCTCTCTACTACCATAGCGGTTCCCTGACCGTAGCCGCCGCATATAGAGCCACAGCCATATCTGACTCCACGGCGGTTCATCTCATGGGCCAGAGTGCCGACCATCCGGATGCCGCTTGCACCGATAGGATGGCCAATGCAAAGTGCGTCTCCGTTAACATTCATGTTCTCCAGGGGAATTCCGAGCAGCTTGCACTGGACAATGGGCGGTACCGCAAAGGCTGCATTAGATTCCCAGATGGCTATATCAGCAGGCTTGAGTCCTGCTCTTTTTACAGCTTTGTCAGCTGCCAGCGTGGCGCTATAACCCATAATCGATGGGTCGCACGCCTCCCAGGCTATAGACCTTACAGTGTACATGGGTATGAGGCCTAGCTCCCTGGCCTTCTCCTTCGTCATGAAAAGGGCTGCCCCTGCAGCATCAGCCTGCTTCGATGAGGTGGCGGCTGTGACTACACCGGTCGGATTGTATAGAGTCGGCAGTGTTCGCAGCTTTTCGATAGTTGTGTCGGGACGTACGTCCTCGTCGTAGTCGACTATTTTCTCTGTGCCATCGGGGAACTTCCCCATCATAGGGATAATCTCATTTTTACGCCAGCCTTTTCTCTGGGCTTCAGCAGCGCTTAGATTGCTTTTCAGCGCAAACTGGTCACAGTCTTCCCTGGTGACGTTGTACATTTTTGCCAGGTTCTCCGCAGTATTGCCCATGGCGATCAGTGTGGCCGGGTCGATGATATCCCATAATTTTGGATTCGGCAGGCCGCGCGCGGCTGCGCCGGTGGCTATAGCCTCCTCCATCATCTTGTTCATGTCTGTATCGAATGTCCAGAGGGGTATGGGAAAATGTGAGCAGCTTTCAGCGCCGCCACCGATAAAGATGTCCTCCAGCCCCAATTGAATAGCCATGATGCCGAATTGGGCGCCCGCCATGCTTGAGGTGCAGGCGCGGTCGACGCTCAAAGCACGGGTCTCGTAGGGACAGGTCAGCAGGCCAACCGTTCTGGCCGGGTTCTGCTGCTCGCCTGTCAAATTCGGCGAGCCCATGGTGACTTCATCAATCATCTTCCTATCTACGCCGGTCCGCTCGAGCAGCTTCTCCACAATGGCAATCGCCAAATCATCCCCACGCATGTGAGAGAAGAAGCCCGGCTTCTTCTGGCTCGCCCTGCCGTGAGGTGTCCGGCAGTAATCTACCATCACTACTTCTCTCGGTATCTTGGCGGCTTTGGTTGTTGCCTTCCTGGGCATTTGTGTTACCTCCTTAATCTAATCCTATTACCAGCTTCTGGGAAGTCCCAGTCCTAATGAACAGACAAGGTTTCTCATTATCTCAGAAGTGCCCCCGCCCATGTTAAGACTTACGCACTGCTGATATTCCTTTTCGAATTTACCCTGCAAAGGCGCCCATCTGGATTCCTTTATCTGTGAATGCATCCCCAATATCTGACATCCTGTATAGAAGAACCGCTGGTTCATCTCGGTGGCCATAACCTTGGCGGCCGCAGCATAGGAGCCAGCCATAATCAGGCCTCCCTTGATCTGGTTCCAGACTACGAAATAGGAATATGAGCGCCCTGACTCGATATCTATAGCAAGCTGAGCCAGTCTATGTCTAACAAGCGGGTCCTCGACCAGAGGTTTACCACCTTTTTTTGATTCCCGGCAGAACTCTATCAACTCCTCTAGCTCCCGCTTCAGGAAAGAGTACAACATAATCATAGAGCGTTCGAAATTGGATGTCATCTGCGAGGTGATCCAGCCCTGGTTCTCCTCGCCCACTCTGTTCCGGGCCGGGACGCGCACATCATCGAAAAAAACCTCGTTGAACAGGTGAGAACCCTCGAGGCTGATGATGGGACGAATGGTGATGCCAGGGGTCTTCATATCTACGAGGAAAAAAGAGAGCCCCTGGCTTCTCTTCGAATTGGGGTCTGTCCTGGTGAGCATGAAGCCCCAGTCAGCACGGTGGGCCCCGCTGGTCCAGATTTTCTGGCCATTGATAATATAGTCGTCACCCTGCCTTACAGCACGTGTGACAAGGGATGCCAAATCGGAGCCGGCGCTGGGCTCGCTCCATAACTGGGTCCAGAACCGCTCGGCGCGGGCTATGTAAGGCAGGTGCTCCTTCTTTTGCTCTTCACTTCCGCCATAGAGAAGGGTCGGTGCCAGCATTTGCACCCCCCAGGGGTCGACTCCTGCGCCCCTGTAGTAGCCCTGCACTTCGCTGAAGATAAACTGCTCAGTTAGAGGAGCATCGAGGCCGCCGTACTCCTTGGGCCAAGCGCGGGAGAGCCAGCCTTTTGCTGCCAGCTTTTTGGCCATCTTCTTGTGGAACTCCCAGCACACGTCCAGTCCGAACATGGCCTCCATAGATGTGCCCCATTCCGGAGGAGCGTTCTTCATTTCTTCTCTGAAGAAATCTTCGAATGCTTTCTTTAGGGCCTCTTCTTCTGGAGTGAATTTGAAATTCATCTCTGGTCTTCTCTATTTGGTCAGCGCTTTTAGATGTTCTATTCTTTTGATCTGTTGTGAAACCCGAGTCTTCTCGCGCCCTTTTACTTAAAAGTTTTGCCAAGGCGCTGGTAAACGGCAGTCGTTTCGCTTATTATCTTTTCCACAAGCTCTTTCACTGTGGGGATATCGTGTACCAAACCGATAATCTGCCCACAAGCCAGCAGGGTGTTTTCCACATCACCTGCTTCCATTGCTTTCAAGCTTTTTTCTCCTGCGAGCATGTGGATTATCTCATCCTGGGTAGCCCCCTTATCTTCCATCTCCTGAACCGTCATCGTAAGTTTGTTGCGCAGCGCTCTCATCGGGTCACTCAAGGTGCGCATCACGAAAATGCTGTCGGTCGATTGGCACTCCAGGAGTCTGTTCTTGAAGCTGGGTGGGATGGGACACTCTTTGGTGGCCAGAAATCTGGTGCCCATCAGCACGCCCTCGGCCCCCAGTGCGAAGGCGGCAACAATTCCCCTGGCGTCGGCAAGACCACCGCCAGCAATGACGGGAATCTTCACAGCATCTACCACTTGAGGGATAAGGACAAGACTGGTGATGTTCTCCCTGCTGGGATGTCCGCCGCACTCGAATCCCACTATCTCCACAATATCCGCACCCACGCGCTCGGCCGTTTTAGCGTCTCTCAGACGGGCACATTTGTGCATGAACACGGCGTTGCCCTTTTTGATGCGAGGGGCCAGATTTTCGGGGCTGCGGCCCGAGGTTTCGAATACAGTGATCCCTTCTTCGAGAGCGGCATCTATATATTCTTCGTGGGGCAGCGGGCTTATCATGGGGAAGAGGTTGATGTTTATCCCGAATGGCTTATCGGTCAGACTTTTTGTTTCCCGTATCCGTTCCCGGAGCGCCTGGGTTGTTCTTGACATAACTGAAGAGAGGCAAGCGAATATGCCTGCGTTGGCTGCCGCAGCCACGAACTCGGGGGTGGACTGGTATCCCATGGTGCCCATGACCAGAGGATATTTTGAGCCTAAAATCTGGGTAACCCTTGTCTGAAGCTTATAGACCACTTGACTCCTCTCGCAAGGTGCAGTGCTTGGAGCTATTTACCCTTGAACACGGGCGGCCGCTTTTCCATGAACGCTGTGGCTGCCTCTTTGAAGTCCTCAGTAGCCATGAGTTTGTCCTGACATTCGATCTCCACCATCATCTGCGCGATGATGTCGGTCTGGGCCATGGACTTGTGCAGGGACAGCTTATTCAGGCCGACTGCCATGGGCGGGAGAGCGCCTATTTTACAGGCCAGCTCTCTGGCTGCGGTCATAAGCTCATCGTGGGGGACCACTTTGCTGACCATGCCTATTCGATAGGCCTCGGAAGCATCGATAGTCTCTCCGGTGAGCAGCAGTTCTTTAGCTTTGGAAAAGCCGACGACGCGGGGCAGGGTGAAGGAACCTCCGGTATCGGGTGCAAGTCCCCGTTTAACAAACATCATGGCAAATTTAGCTTTATCTGAAGCTATGCGGATATCGCAGGCCAAGGCAAAGGAGACGCCCATGCCTTCCGCCGGGCCATTTACGGCAGCGATAATCGGCTTACGCATAGTCTGCATGAAAGCTACGGCTCCCACCACCGTTCCCTTGCCCCAGGGGACTTCCTCAGTCTGTTCACCTACACGCGACGAGGCAACGCCTTTGTCCATCTCCTCTTTTTCAACTTGCGCAGTTTTATCGACAAACATTGATAAATCCACGCCGGCTGAGAAGTACTTGCCTGCTCCTGTTAAAACTATCGCCCTGATATCATCGTCCGGCTCTAGGTCGTCCCTGAATACGTAATCTATCTCTTCCATCAAGAGAAAGTCAAAGGAATTGGCGCTGTTAGGGCGGTTCATAGTCACTATAGCAATATGGTTTTGTCTGTCCTTGTCGCAGATAAGGCGCTTGTATTCCATTTGATATTCCCTTCTGTAGGATTATTTTCAGATTAGGCTATCTCTTTTTTCATTGTAATCGGATATAAATCCAAACACAATGACTGGCCTCCTCTGCGGCCTAACTGAGGTGCTGAGGAGCCAGTACCGGCAGCGAACGTTGCTGAACTAACACAGCAGGTCTGGAATAGGACATCACTTTACCCGGCCAACGCTCGGCAACACAGCGTTGGCTGGGTCATATTTCTAAATGCCTCAGGCTTGTACTTTAATAAGGGCAGAGATGTTCTTCAATATCTATAGCGTCATCTCAGGCAGAGAAAGGTCGCCCAGTTCGTTAATCCTCTGCGCTATTTCTTGTGGCTTCCACTTTCTGCCTATATCGATTACCTTGGCAAGCTGGGGCGAAAGCCATGACTCGAGTTTGCCGCCCCTTATGGACAACCAGCGCCCGTTTATATTCTGGGCTTCATCGCTGGCGAGGTAGACGACAAGTGGGGATACATTATCAGGGGCCATCTCGTCGAACTCACCCTCTTTCTTTTCGAACATACCACCAAGTCCTGCGGTCTGCATCGTCATTCGAGTCCTGGCCATGGGCACAATGGCATTAGCGGTCATGCCGTATTTCCCCATTTCCCTGGCCCAGACCATGGTCAGGGCGCCGATGCCCAGCTTGGCGGATGCGTAATTGGCCTGGCCGGCATTGCCCAGGAGGCCGGCGTGGGACATGGTACTTATTATGCGGCCTTTGATGGGTGCTCCTGCCTTGCTCTGCTCCCTGAAATAAGAGCAGGCATGTCTGCCGCAATAGAAGGTTCCGGTCAGGTGTACTTCGATGATAGCGTCCCACTCCTCTTTGGTCATATTGAAGCTCATTTTGTCCCGGAGGAAGCCTGCATTGTTGACCAGGATGTCAAGTTTCCCGAAGGCCTTGACAGCGGTTTCGATCATTTTCTGCGCCCCCTCCCAATTGGTGACGCTATCGAAGTTGGCTACTGCATCTCCGCCCATAGCCTTAATCTCTTTGACGACCTCGTCGGCAGGACCTTTGGCCTTTCCTGTGCCGTCCCATTCCACTCCGAGGTCGTTGATGACGAGTTTAGCACCTTCCTCAGCCATGGCCAGGGCATGGGCTCTACCCAGGCCTCTTCCCGCTCCTGTTACTATTGCCACCTTACCTTCCAGCATTCCTTTATCTTTTGACATACCTGTTTCGAACCTCCTTTTTAGTTTTCGAGACGCTCTTTTTGGGTACAAAAAAGCCTGTTCTTCCTGTTAAAGCGGAGTTTTGAAGAACAGGCCCATTGTTCCTGCCGTCTTTTCCGGATATCTGATAAACCTCTCAGGCATCACGCCCATCATTTTAAACTGTTGGCACGCCGTGTCAAGATAAGTCTCTGGGGACTCTTACTAGAATATCGATTCCACGATGTACCCGTCGCCGCCTATAAGTTTATCCTTTTCTAACTCAGCAATCTCGTTGTCAGACATTCCGAGCACCTCTTTGAATACGTAGTCG
>DAOUMT010000097.1:0-6016 GCA_034409195.1 Dehalococcoidia bacterium | reverse complement strand
CCCGATGATAGGTGCGCTAATGTTTGAACGAGAAAGACACGTGTTCGAGTATCATGACAGGAATATATTGAAATAGAAGCTAGTAACACAGGCTCAAGGAATTCGAGAGCGAATGGTGTGACTTTTTATAGGAAGCTTAAGAGGACAATCTATGACACTACGCAGAAAAACCGTAGCCATCATTACAGCCACGCTAGCTGGTCTCATCCTGATTCTGTTTGCAGTCTCGGAAAGCGTCTTCCTGAGAAATAGCACTCAGCCAGGACAAACCACCCTGCTCTATTTTATCTCTTTTCTTCTGGGTGCCGGCCTTGTGTTTATCGGGGTATTCTACATGCTATTAGATCGGTTAGTACTTTCTCCGCTATCCCAACTCAGCTCCAGTGTCAGCAATATAGGTAGAACCAGGGCCTTGTCAGCGAGAGTAACGATAAAAGGCAAAGATGAATTAGCAGGCTTGTCAAACGACATCAATAGGATGCTGGAATCGCTGGAGCGTTCTCATGACGAGCTGCGGGAATCGGAGGAAACGTTCAGGCACTTGGTGGAAGACATGAACGACGGGTATTTCGTGGTTCAGAACTCCCGGATAGTCTTCGCTAATACCCGCAGCGCAGAGATGTTCGGGCTTTCCGCTGAAGAGGTAACCGGCAGAACTGTTGAGGAACTCCTGACGCCTGAAGAAGTGAAAGTCCTGTCAGAATGGTATGAAAGGCGGCTCCGCGGGGAAGCCGTGCCCCATCAATATGAGACAACGTTAACCAGAAGCGATGGAACAATAGTTGCCGTCGAGTTCGGGGCCAGGCGCATGTATTATGCAGGCAGGCCTGCGGTCTCCGTAGTTCTGAGAGATATCACCAAGCGCAGGCAGATGGAGCAGGCACTGCACGAGAGTGAGGCAAAATATCGCGAAGTAGTCGAGCGAGCTAACGACGTCGTTGCCATAGTTCAGAATACGATTATCAAATATATCAACAAGCGTTCGTTAGAAATGCTTGGTTATCAGCCTGAAGAGATGATTGGCACTCTAGTTACAGAGTATGTTCACCCCGACGAAATTCGGCAGGTTATCTCCGGCTATGAGCGGTGGATGTCAGGCGATACTGCCAGGTCGATGTATGAGACAGCGCTCCTGCATAAAAATGGAAACAGAGTAGATATTGAACTGAATGCGGGAGTGATTACATATGAAGGAAGGCCCGCTGACCTCGTTATTGTGCGTGATATCACCGAGCGCAAGAAAGTGCTGCAGGCTCTGCGGCAATCCGAGGAGCATTACTCCACTTTGGTGAGAAGCCTCACTGACGCAGTTTTCAAGTCAAAAGGCAGACTGATTACCTGGTGCAATGACAGAGTAGAAGAGATATACGGCTACAAGAGAGATGAACTTATTGGCCAGGAAGCAGCTTTCCTTTTCCCTGAGGGCGTGAGCCGCTCTAAATTTGCCGCGGAAGTCGCTGAGGCAATAAGAAAACAGGGATACTTCCGCGGTACACACAGGGTGAAGAGGAAGAATGGTAGCCTGGTATACGTCGAATATACCATCTCTCAGGTAAAAGGCGTAGAGGGTAGCGAGCCAATTGAGTTAGTGTCAATCGCCCGAGATATCACTGAACGCAAGAGGATGGAAGAGGAGTTGAGGGATAGCGAGGAGAAATTCCGCAACGTTCTCGACAACTCTCTCGACATGATTTACAGCATGGATCTTCAAACTGGTAGATACGAGTATGTAAGCCCGGCGTCGAAGCAAGTGCTCGGATATAGTCCGGAGGAGTTCCAGGCACTTAATCAAGATGAACTGATTTCTTTAGCGCATCCTGATGATGCAGAAAAGCTCCAACAGAATATCATCGCATTGATTACGCAAAAAGAAAGCAGTGCTCTATCGTTTGAGTATCGGGTTAAACACAAAGAGCTGGGGTATCGCTGGGTAATCGACAACCGTTCAGTAGTATACGATGACGCAAATATGCCAATGGCAATAGTTGGCAGTCTGAGAGACATCACTGGGCGCAAACTGGGGCAGGAGGCCTTGCGGCAGAGCGAAGAAAGATTCCGCAGCGTGCTCGATAACTCTCTCGACATGATATATAGCTTGAACCTTCAGACTGGCAAATACGAGTACGTGAGTCCGGCATCGGAGAGAATACTCGGCTACAGCCCGGAAGTGGTGATGCAGCGTAGCCTTGAAGAAACGAGGGCTGCAATACATCCCGAGGACATACGAAAGCTTGACGAAAATGTCATCGAATTAATCTCTTCCAAAAGCGATGAAGCTTCCAGAACTGAGTATCGGGTCAAACATAAAGAGGCAGGGTATAGATGGATAAGTGACAGCCGTTCAGTGATATATGATGACGCAAATATGCCGGTAGCCATAGTTGGCAGTCTGAGAGATATCACTGAGAGCAGACTGGCAGAGGAAGCTCTTCGCCAAAGAGAGCAGGATTATCTAATCTTGTTGGAGAGCACGCATGATAGCATTGTCGTTGTCGATGCCGAGACATTGAAGGTCGTCTATGGTAACAGGCGCTCCGCGATGATGTTTGGATTCGATCCCGTACTCAACGATGGGGTGGGAATGAACTTACTTGATTTTATCCACCCCGAGGACAGAGAAATAGCTATAAAAGGATTTGTAGAAGACCTTCATCATCGAGATAGGCGTCAGAGATACGATGTTAGAGCGAAGACGAAGGACGGTAGAGAACTATGGGTAAGCGCCCTTGCCACAAGGATCGAATTTCGGGGAAGAGTTGCGGTTTTGCTTTCATTGAGAGACGTCACCGAGACAAGAAAGGCACAGGAATTATTGAAGCAGACTATGGCGGAACTGACTCGCTCCAATACCGAGCTGGAGCAGTTCGCTTACGTGGCATCCCATGACCTGCAGGAGCCGCTGCGCATGGTGGCCAGCTATACGCAGCTACTATCCCGCCGCTATAAAGGCAAACTCGATTCCGATGCCGATGAGTTCATCGGCTATGCTGTGGACGGTGCTACCAGAATGCAGCAGCTTATCAATGCCCTGCTGGACTACTCGAGGGTGGGCACACGCGGTAAACCCTTTGGGCCGACCAATTGCGAGGAGACTTTTAATCAAGCAATTGCTAATTTACAGGCTGCTATCAGAGAAAATGACGCGGTGGTGACCCATGATCATTTGCCCACTGTTATGGCAGATGCTACACAGATGGTTCAGTTATTCCAGAACCTGATTGGCAACGCTATCAAGTTCCATGGCGAAAAGAAACCAGAAGTACATATAGGAGCAACACGTAATGGTGTCGAGTGGATTTTCTCGGTACGTGACAACGGTATCGGGATAGACCCCCAGTACTTCGACCGCATTTTTGTTATCTTCAACCGCCTGCATAGCAGGCAGGAATACCCTGGTACAGGAATAGGGCTGACCATATGCAAAAAAATTATAGAACGACACAAGGGGCGTATCTGGGTTGAGTCACAGTCTGGAAATGGCACCACATTCTATTTCACGATACCCAACGGAAAAGAGGAGAAATCATGAATATTGCAGAAATGGGCAGACCTATCGAGATCTTACTGGTTGAGGACAATCCCGGCGATGTACGTCTGACTAAGGAAGCCCTTCGTGAGGCTAAGGTTTGCAATCGGATACATACTGTCTACGATGGTACGGAGGCTCTGGCTTTCCTGAATCGAGACAGCGACTACATCAACGTTCCTTGCCCCGACCTCATCCTGCTAGACCTCAATCTTCCCAAAAAGGATGGACGGGAGGTTCTGGCATCAATTAAGGCAAATGAAAAAATTCGGCGCATACCTGTAGTGGTGCTGACCACCTCTAAGTCTGAGGAGGATATCATTAAGAGCTATGAACTGCAGGCGAGCTGCTATGTAACCAAGCCTGTTGATTTGGACCAGTTCCTCCAAGTGGTGAAGTCAATCGCCGACTTCTGGCTCGCCGTGGTAAAGCTGCCTCCGGGAGGGTTAATATAAGTGGAAGGTGAAAAAATCAGAATATTGCTGATAGAGGATAACCCCGGGGACGCTCGCTTAATAAAGGAGCTGCTCACCGCAAAAGGCAGCACTTCGTTTGTCTTAGAACATGCCGACCGGCTCTCGACAGGGCTGGCCCGACTTGCCCGCGGCGACATTGATGTTATTCTACTAGACCTCTCTTTACCGGACAGCCAGGGAATTGACGGCCTCAACAAGGTATGCGCGCTAATGCCCAATGTGCCGGTAGTTGTTTTAAGCGGCCTCAGCGACGAGGCGGTTGCGGTCAATGCAGTGCAGGAGGGTGCACAGGACTATCTGGTCAAAGGAAATGTAGATAGCGACCTATTAGTGCGGTCCCTGCGCTACGCCATGGAGCGACAACACCTCCGAGTTGCATGGCAGGAGAGCGAAGCCCGCTACCGCCTGCTTGCTGACAACGCTGTGGATGTTATCTGGACAGCTAATATGAAATGGCAGATAACCTATGTCAGCCCGTCTATAAAGCGCCTCCTGGGCTATACGGTTGAAGAGATGAAGAGGCTGGCTATAAAGGATATTCTGACCCCCGATTCTTTTAGCCAGGCCGCGAAGCTCATCAGGAACCAAATGGATATTATAACTGCGGAATCACAGTATTCATCGCTGTTTCTGAGCCTGGAGCATGTGCGCAAGGATGGCTCCAAACTCTGGGCTGAGGTCATATTGTCGTTCTTGTGGGATAAAGATGGAAAGCTCAATGAAGTTTTGGGAGTTACACGTGATATCACAGAGCGCAAGAAGGCTGAAGAGGCATTGCGTGAATCCGAGGAAGAACTGCAAGCTATTTTCGATTCTTCAGGGAGTGGCATAGCTTTGTTGAATCTCGAAGGTAAGCTTATCAGGGTTAACAAGAGAGTGTTGGAAGTGGGCGGTTATGAGATGGAGGAAATCTCTGGCAAGCCCCTTGACCTTCTAAATATGTTTACCCCGGAGAGCATTGAGCGGATGATCACTGCCAAGGACATCATATTGTCAGGCAAAGAGGTGGCTGCCTTTGAATGTGAAGCCCACACAAAATCAGGCAAGAAAATGAACCTTGAAATCAACGCCGGCCCTTTCCTTCTGAAAGGAGAACTCTTTGGCTTTGTTGCTGTCATGAGGGACATCACCGAACGCAAACGTATGGAAGAAGAATTAATCCGACTCTCCGATGCATTCATGATGTCTACAGATAGCATCGTAATAACTGACCTTGAGGGAAGAATTGCGGAAGTGAATGAGGCAAGCCTGAAAATGCATGGCACGCGAGACAAGAGTGGCTTGATCGGCAAAGATGCATTTGCCATTATCGCGCCTGAAGACCGAGAAATGGCGCTCACAAACACGGCAAAACTAATGGAAGCAAGGGCTCTCATCGGCCTGGAATATCATATTTTGACAGGTGACGGAAGAAAGATTCTCGTCGAATCCAGCGTATCGGTTATAAGAGGGAAAGACGGGGAGCCGGTCGGATTCGTCGGCGTCTCCCGCGACATTACTCAGCGCAAGAAAGCGGAGGAGTCTTTGCGAGAGAGCGAGGCCCGTTACCGTCTCCTGGCTGAGAACGTGAAGGATGTCATTACCGTTGTTGATATGAATCTGCATCCAACCTATATCAGCCCTTCTATCACACAACAGCTGGGTTATACTGTTGAGGAAGCGCTGGCGATGAGTTTTGAAGAAGGTCTAACTCCCGCTTCCTTTGATGTGGTCATAAAGGCTTTAAGCGAAAAATTGACTGCCGAGGCATCAAGACAGAAAGACTTGCCAGACTCGATTGTGCTCGAAGGTGAAGCAAAACATAAGAATGGCCACCTGGTTCCTATCGAGATTAGTGGGAATCTACTGCGAGATGCGGAGGGAAAACCTGTGGGGATTCTGGGGGTCACTCGCAACATTACAGAGCGCAAGAAGGCTGAGCTAGCTTTAAGGGCGAGCGAGGAACGCTTCCGCAGGCGGGTGAAGCAAGCGCCCGATATTATTTTCCGGTCGGCTGGCGCTACAGGTCTTGAAT
>DAOUMT010000096.1:0-2915 GCA_034409195.1 Dehalococcoidia bacterium | reverse complement strand
ATATAGCCGTGGTCATTCTTGAGACAATTGCGCAGGGAGGAGCGTGTCTCCATCCATTTGAGCTCCGGTGGGAAAAAGGGGAAGACCAGCCCGCGCAGGGCCTGGGCTGCCTTGTACTTGCTGCCCTGCTGGCGCACATATTCCTCCAGTATTTTGATGTCGACGTCGGCATGGGGCGAATAGGGCAGCCACTTGCCGAAAATATAGGCTCCGTTAGATTTATAGCCTTTGATTTCGATAATGAAGCCGGGAGGAACCTGGAGGCCAACATGCTCCCCTTTTTTTGCTTTCTCCCTTATCTTGGGACCGAAGTGTTTTTCCTGCAGGTGACGGCTCTCTCTGGCAGCATCCTCAAACCCCTCGCGCAGCTCTTTCCAGTCGGCATCAATCCTGGGATTAAGGATGGCATTAGGTGTCCTTACCCGGCAGTTGGCTTCCTTAATCAGCTTCAGAAGCTGGGCGCTGACTACCCGGTCCTGATCTCGGGATAGACGGCTCAGCCCCTCCGATGAGAGATAGATGCTGCCGGTAACATCCGGCGCTTCACCCCGACTTAGATCAGCCATGAGCTCAGCCAGCGCCGGACGCTTGTCCGGACCGAGCCGTCCGCTGATTCCCAGGTCGCGCAGGTCGACAATCAATTGCCCGTCGACCCAGTAGCGCAGGGCATCGGGAGCGCTTTTCTTAAGAGCCTCAAGGCGACTCTCCACTTCATCGTTACTGAGTTCGGTCTGGAAACCATCCTGTCTTGCCAGTCTGACCAGGGCGGCCAGCTCGGCCATACTCTGAAGGCTTTCGTGGATCTGTTTGGGGTCGGAAAGGCGGCCGAAGACTCTTGCCGGTCGGTCCAGAGGAATCCGTTTTAGGTCTTCCTCGCTGGGCTGGCGCCGGGCAACCTTCTCTTTCTCAATTCTTAATATCTCGGATATGGTCAGCATTCGTCACCTCCACGATCATTGCGGCCAGAAGCTGGATTAGCTCACCCGTTGGGACAGGACTTACCCCGATCAGCCTGGGGATAAAGGGGAAATCCACGCCTTCGGCTATAAACCTCCTGGACCACTCCGCCCAGGGCGGGTCCTGTAAAATACATTCCTCGACGCTGTCCAGGGTATCCCTGTCACCATTCTCCAGCCCCTAAACGTACAGGTTCAAAAGCGCCGCCGGCTCCAGCGGTTTGCCACCCAGAATGACCGATAGTCCATCCAATATTTTACCACCTGTGGGGGCGAAAGCGGCATACGCGATTGTCGCCACACTGCGTACCGTCGAGACGGAATTTATCCCCACTGCGCCCCGCCGTTCCAGGGCTTCGATCTTCTCACGAGCCCGCAGGAGAGCCATGGTAACCGGCACCACCTGGCGCACAGCCTGCCAGCGGCCGATGACTTCCAGCCATACTTCATCAGGAATCATATTTTCTTCGGGAGCCTGAGCCAGCCAGGGCTTTATCTTTTCGGAAATACCCAGCGGCTCGGCGAGCCCTAGTATCGCCTCATCTCCGAGCTGGCTGGACACTGCGGGAACACCGGGTGCCAGCCACTCAGGCAGTTTCGAAATCTGCCTGAGGTGGGGGAACCCGTCCTCTACATACTGTGCCAATCGTTCATTTTTCATTGTCCTCCTCCCTTCCGGTCACCGTCCTACACCAGCGCAGCCAGTTGGCAGGCGGTTTTCCTGAACCGTCGAGGTATTGCCCGGCTGCCGCCTACCTTACCCGCAGGTCGATGAAGGCCCCGCAATAGGGGCAATACCCCTGCGGCCCCAGATCCATACGCCAATCGATGTGACCGTGGCATCTCCAGCACATGACCGGAGCGACCGCCTGCGTGGGAGCCATTTGCTGCTCCGACCCCGCTTCCATCGGCCTGAACCCACCGGTTTCTTCCTTCAAGAGGTCGGGATGCCGCCTTTCCACCCATTCGGTGATGAGCAGACGCAGGATTTCCGAGGCCGGGCGTCCTTCACGCTGGGCCGCCTCCTCAAAGGCGGCTTTAAGCTGTCGGCTAATCCGTGTTTGAACCAGTTCGTTGAGCATGTCATCACGTAGTATGACAGATTTTATGGAGTTTGTCAAGTATCTTTTGTCATACTCTGCAGATAATTCCGGTTGCACAATCCTTGCACTCACCTTTGCACCGCCACGCTTGCACTCCCCCGGCGCTACTGGGGATATGAGAGGGGGAGGGGGTGACCACCCCCTGTGTCTGTGGTGACCCTGGGTGCTGCCCTTGATGGCAATGCAGGGAGAGGCCCGGTGCAACAACTTGTGCAAATGACCAACATCTGACCAAATATCTGAACGTTAAGGCTATCGGAGCTGGTATTTCGCCGGGTCATACAGGCTCGCCTCGACGATCGGTTTTATGATGGCCACCCTGATGTCCGCCGGGGAGAGTGAAAGGTCAGGGGTAGACTACCCCAGCCAATCAATTCTACCCATACCATTCTATCCATAAATTCAATACTATCTATGAGCCTGCGCCCATAACGGTACATCGTCGTTGCACTGCCCTGCTAATATCGGTTGTCGACCATGTCAGGGGTGACCACCCACCCTGTTTTAAGAAGGGTATGCGAGGCTATATCCGGTAGCACCAGTTTGCAAATCAGCCCCTGGCATGGCTTATAATTTAGACAAATCATTTGCCGGGACCGGGGAGATACGGGCCATGGAAAAGAAGGCGTTACATATAAACCTGGATGAACTCTGCGAGGCGATGGAGGACAGCTCCTACGAGCACGAGTACTTCCTGGACCTCGAAACCGGAGAAATACTCTTTATCTCGGAATATATGGACGACGAGGATTCCGAGAAACTGAAAGAACGTATCGAGGAAGATTTCGAGCGCTACGAGCGAATACCCAAAGCCGAGTCCCATGAGGGTTATCAGGACATGGTAGATTTCATTGCC
>DAOUMT010000095.1:0-9501 GCA_034409195.1 Dehalococcoidia bacterium | reverse complement strand
GAAGAGATGGACCCCGAGAGCAGGACGCACCTGCCTGAGTTCGTAGGGATTCAACAGGTTGAGGTCGTCAGTTGACCAAGCTCCAGCTAATTGACGCTAGGAGGATGGAAAAGTTGTTGCTCCATTTGGGCTTTGTTAAAATCAGGCAGAAGGGAAGTCACGCATTCTATAGACATCCCGACGGTAGAGTTACCACCATTCCGCATCATAAGGGCACTGCTTTAGCACGTCCGTTAATTAGAGAGATCCTGCGAGAAATAGAGCTTACAGTAGACGATTACAACAAATATCTGGAGAAATTGTAGAAGTTGTTGCCTGCTTCTGCTCATTAAAATCGCTATGAAGGGAGGAGAAGCTCTGTGGCAAAAGAAGTAAAAGTCTGGTATGACAAAGAAAGCGACCACCTGGAAGTCCTGTTCGAACGAAAGGCTGGCTATTTTCGAGAAACAGACAACGATGCAGTTATGGAAAAGGTGGACAAAGAAGGCAATGTCATCGGATTTTCTATTATGAAGGTTAGCACCTTGAAACAGGAAAAACCACTCTCTGTGACCCTCAAGTAGAATTATGACTTCTGTTGCATTCCGGCATCGTATCAATTCTTCCCCATCGGATAGGCACGAGGTTCACATCTTACCCTCAAAATATCTGCTTATTTGCTCACCTTTGGGCGGGTTTCAAACCCGCCCCCACAGCACGGATTGAAGCGGATGCTCCAGGCTACCCTGGCACCTAGATTCCTGCTCGTGGGCAGGAATGACACGGCGGGGAGCACCGTAGGGGCGACCCCAGTTTTTATTCTGTGGTCTCTCCACCTATCTTTTCCTCTGCCGTTCTCGGCGGCCTCTGCGGTGAGTTTTAATGCCCCCTCTTCCTTCGATAGGCTCACTTCGTGGCGACTCAGTGGAGCCAGGACAGGCTTATCTCTCCATCAAGGAGCGAGAGGATTGGGGCGCATAGGATAGGACGGGCGCCTGGATTCCTGCTTTCGCAGGAATGACATACGGAAGGGCAGGTTGGGAAACCCGCCCTACGTTAGTTTAAGGCAGTCCCGGTTATGGGAATCGAAACCGCCTAGCTTCGCTTGCCAACTCTTGCAGGCGAGTGTACAATATAACATAATAACCAGGTTCCGGTCCCCCGGGTGAAGGAGGCAGGATGGAAAAAGGCGCTGAAAGAGGAGAAAAAGGCACCTGGACGGTTAAAACAGGGCTCGCCCAGATGTTGAAGGGCGGCGTGATTATGGATGTGACTACCGCCGAGCAGGCCAAGATCGCCGAGGCAGCCGGGGCTTGCGCGGTGATGGCCCTGGAGCGGGTCCCTGCCGATATTCGCGCTGCAGGCGGCGTGGCCAGGATGGCCGACCCCGTGGTGATACAGGCTATCCAGAAGGCGGTGACTATCCCGGTGATGGCTAAGTGCCGCATCGGACACTTTGTGGAGGCTCAGGTGCTCGAGTCCCTGGGCGTCGATTTCATCGATGAGTCTGAGGTGCTCACGCCTGCCGACGAGAGCCATCACATCTATAAGCATACTTTTAAAGTCCCCTTTGTCTGCGGATGCCGCGACCTGGGGGAGGCGCTGCGCCGTATCGGTGAGGGAGCGGCCATGATCAGGACCAAGGGGGAAGCGGGGACCGGAAACATTGTCGAGGCAGTCAGGCACATGAGGGCGGTGATGGACAGCCTCAGGAAGCTGCACAGTATGTCGGCGGACGAGCTGATGGCTGAGGCTAAGGTCCTGGGCGCGCCGTTCGAGCTGGTGCAGGAGGTGCATAAAACAGGCAAGCTGCCGGCGGTGAATTTCGCTGCGGGCGGCGTGGCTACGCCTGCCGATGCTGCGCTGATGATGCAGCTCGGGGCTGACGGGGTCTTCGTCGGCTCAGGCATTTTCAAGTCGTCGAATCCGGAGCTGATGGCGAAGGCTATTGTTAAGGCTACCACTCATTACAAAGACCCGGCTATAATTGCGGAGGTATCCAAGGGCATAGGGGCGGCTATGCCGGGGCTGGATATTAAGACGATACCGGAGGGTGAGTTACTTGCGCCCCGCGGTTGGTGATGGCTTTTGTGCACCGGTGGGGTGAAAACGGATGAAGAAGATCGGCGTTTTGGCGATGCAGGGCGCCTTTGTGGAGCATATCGCGGCTCTGTGCCGATTAGGGGTGGAGGCGGTCCCTATCAGGTTGTCCGGCGAGTTTAAAGGGCTCAGCGGGCTGGTGATCCCCGGCGGCGAGAGCACTACTATCGGCAAGCTGATGAGGGACTACAGGCTGGTCGATGAGCTGAAGAAGCGCATCTCGAAAGGCTTACCCGTCCTGGGCACCTGTGCCGGAATGATTCTCCTGGCGAAGGAGGTCCAGGGACTTAACCAGCATACTCTGGAGGCGGTGGATATCAGGGTGAAGCGCAACGCCTTTGGCCGCCAGGTGGATAGCTTCGAGATTTGTCTCGATATCCCGGTGCTGGGAGACCTGCCTTTCCCCGCTGTTTTTATTCGCGCCCCCTGGATCGAAAAGGTAGGTGACGGCGTGGAGGTACTGGCAAAACTGCCCGATGGCACTCCGGTTGCCGCCAGGCAGGGAAACTTGCTGGTTACCGCCTTTCACCCGGAGCTAACTACGGATCTCCGACTCCACGATTATTTCCTGTCTATCGTCAACGGCAACTCGAAAGCAAACGCGGATGAAGCGTGATGATTCGTTCCCTTCATCTTACGGACACTCCGGCGCTGTTGATATTTTTGGGAAAGTCTCCTGCTAATGAGGCGAAGGTGCGGGACAGGCTTAGCAGCAGGGAGTTTGAGCTTCTGGCTGCAGCCCCGTTGCTCAGGGCCTGTCTGATTTCCGACGATAGTAAATGCAGCTTTGTTTGTGTTCACCAGGGGTTCATTCAGGCGTTGGTCTCTCTGAAGAGGTGCCGCGGGCCCGCCGCCTGGATGGTAGACCGGCTGCTGTTATCCCCCGGACGCGAGGAACTCTGCAGTGAACTTCTGGAGAGGGTGGGCTTTGCCGGCGATAAAATCGAGGCGGAGCGGCTTTTCCTGCGTCTCGACTCCTCCAGCCCTGCGGTTGAAATGGCGAGACAGGGCGGTTTCAATCACTACCTCACTGAATATCTATACTATAGGGGACAGGTACGTCAAATGGAGCCGCAACCTTCTCTCATTTTGCGACCTAGGTCCAGCGCCGACGAGCACGGGCTGTTTCGGCTGTACAGCGGTGCGGCCCCGCTTCAGGTCCGCAGTGTGGAGGGGATGACTTTGCAAGAATGGAGCCAGAGCAGGGATAAAGATGCCACCTGGGAGTTAGTTCTGGAAAAGGAGGGCCAGATTTCGGCCTGGCTGCGAATCAGGCTGGGCAGGACAGCCGGGAGATTCGAGATAGTTGCAGAGCCGGGTGCAAAGGAGTTGGAACAACTGGTAGACTACAGCATGACCGCGCTCAAGGGCAGGCATCCTGTATATTGCCTTGTCTCTGAATATCAGCAGCAGCTTCAGCGAATACTCGAAGAAAAAGGTTTCTCCAGAGTGGCGTCTTACGCCTGCCTGAGCAAACATCTCGCAGTCAGGGTGCGTGAGCCGCAACTGGTGGCGTTACAAGCTTAGGAATGGCATTTGAGGTTGAGTAGGGGGACGAGATTCTTCCCCTTCACTTCGTTTAGGGTCAGAATGACATAGGAATGGCGCCTTGCGGTTTGTTGAATGTGATGAACTTACGAATATGGTATCAAAACAATACTATGTCTACATATTAACCAGCAATTCAGGTACCCTTTATACAGGTGTCACCAACGATCTAGCACGGCGGATTTTCGAGCACAGGAATCAACTAGTTGAGGGATTTACGAAAAAATACAATATTAAATACCTGGTCTATTATGAAACCGCGGATGATGTCGAGGCGGCAATAGCAAGAGAAAAGCAGATCAAAGGGTGGTTGAGAGCAAAGAAATTACAATTGATTAATTCACTGAATCCGTCTTGGAAGGACCTGAGTGAAGAATTTCTTTAAGGGCAAAGGGACGAGATTCTTCCCCTTCACTTCGTTCAGGGTCAGAATGACATATTAGGAATAGGGCTTCGGGTTGCCATTCTGAGGGAGACGATGAGCCAACGTGCATAAAGGAATGGATGCAAAAGTGTCCTACTATGGAACAGCATCCTACTATGTCATTCTGAGGGAGCGGAGCGACCGAAGAATCTCGGAGTCTTCGCTACGCTCAGAATGACGTAGGTTTAGCGGGTTGATAAAGGGAGGTAGTTTTAGCTTATGCAAAAAATAATCACCGATGACCTGGATATGCTTCTTGATGCACTCCCACCTCATATCTCCGAATCTATACGTCACAGAGAAGACCGCAGCGAGCTTCTGGAGGTTGTCATGGACCTGGGAAGGCCGCCCGAGGCGCGTTTCCCGGAGCGGGATGTGCTCCTCAGTACTGAAGAGGTAATCGCCGATGACATCGAGTATACGGTCTCGCGCATCGGGGCCTTTGGAGACGACAACCGCGCCGGTATCGCGCGCACGCTGCACCGTATCTCGGCTATACGCAATCGCAAAGGGCGCATTGTAGGGCTTTCCTGCCGCGTGGGCCGGGCGGTCTTTGGCACTATCACTTTGATCAGGGACCTGGTGGAATCCGGAAGGAGCATACTTCTTCTGGGGCGGCCGGGGGTGGGTAAGACCACTATGCTGCGCGAGGTAGCGCGCGTGCTGGCCGATGACTTCAATAAGCGTGTGGTGATAGTGGACACCTCCAATGAGATAGCAGGAGACGGTGATATACCGCATCCGGCTATAGGGAGGGCGCGGCGGATGCAGGTTCCCACGCCGGCCCTGCAGCATGCAGTGATGATCGAGGCCGTGGAGAACCACATGCCGGAGGTCATTATAATCGATGAGATCGGCACTGAGCTTGAGGCGCAGGCAGCGCGCACTATTGCCGAACGCGGAGTGCAATTGGTGGGCACTGCCCACGGCAATACCCTGGACAACCTGATGATGAATCCCACGCTCTCTGACCTCATCGGCGGTATCCAGTCGGTGACCCTGGGGGATGAGGAGGCCCGGAGGCGGGGCACCCAGAAGTCGATACTGGAGCGCAAGGCGCCCCCCACCTTCGATATGGTGGTGGAGATTCAAAACTGGGAGCGAGTCGCTATTCACCCCGATGTGGCCGCTGTCGTCGATGCTACACTGCGGGGGCACTTTGTGCCTGTGGAAGTGCGCTGGTTTGAGGACGGGCAGGTAAAGAGTGAAAAAACGCTGCCCTTCTCGGTTCCTGAACCCCAGGTTGGCAGAAGAGTTGCCAGGAAAGAGGAGCCCAAAAGAATCATGCCGTTCGGTATCAACCGCATTCGACTGGAGGAGAGCATCAAGAGGATGAATCTGCCTGTTGATGTGGTCAATGATATCAAGGACGCCGACCTGCTGATGACCTCCAAGAGCCATTATCGCCGCAAGCCACAGCTTCTGAGGGATGCCGAGCAGAGAGGGGTTCCTGTGTATGTGGTCAGGAGCGATAAAATCGCCCAGATGGAGCAGGGGCTGGCCAATGTCTACCGGGTTGATGACCGCTCGGAGTCCGTGGCTCAGGCGCTGCAAGAGGCAGAGGAAGCTATCGAAGAGATCAAACGCACCGGGCAGACAGTGGAATTGAGCCCCCAGAATGCCTTCATTCGCCGCCTGCAACATCAACTGGCTGAGAAATATCACCTAGCAACGAAGAGCACCGGCAAAGCGCCGCGGCGCCGTGTGCAGATTTTCCCCAACGATGACGAGCACCGGGTGTAGACGCGGCTATTAATGAGAGTATTATCCAGGAGGGTACTCTCCGAGGCTTGACACCGTAGTATAATAAACATATCATCATACGCACATGGGAAAAAGTTTATTCATCGTCTTTGAGGGTGGGGAGGGCAGTGGTAAGACTACTCAAGCCAAGGGTCTGGCTAATAGACTTCGCAAGCTTGGGTTCCCCGTAGTACTTACCCACGAGCCAGGTGGTACGCTCCTGGGCAACAGGTTGCGCCGCTGGGTCAAATGGGGCAGAGGTGTTACCGTACAAACTGAATTATTTCTTTTTTTCGCGTCCAGAAGCCAGTTGGTGAACAAGGTTATCAACCCAGCTTTAGAAAAAGGCCAATTTATTATATGCGACCGCTATGAAGCCTCTACATTCGCATATCAGGGCTACGGACGCGGGATGGACCTGGATTTCCTTAAAGTGGTGAACACCTTTGTCACCGACGGCCTATCTCCTGACCTCACAGTGCTCCTGGACATACCGGCAGAGCAAGGGCTGGAACGTAAGAAGATGAAAATGGATGTGTTCGAGCGCGAGGGATTCCTCTTTCACCAGCGGGTGAGGGACGGTTATCTCAAAATGGCTGCTGCCGATTCGGAACGGTGGATGGTGGTGGACGCCACCCTTCGAGAGGAAAGGATTCAAGATATAGTCTGGGAACAGGTACAGAAATCGCTGGGTTAAACATTTTTGAGATACTAACAAGAGGGGCTTAAGCCCCTTGTTTTATTTCCTTTTTAACTGTCTCTTTATATGCCTGCATCAGCCTCCTGGTAATCTTGCCTCTGCCGATACGCTGGCTATTAACTTCAGCGACGGGCATCAGCTCCATAATAGAGTTGGTGAGGAAGGCTTCATCAGCCTGGAGCAATTCCTCTAGTTGAACTTCTCGCTCGCTGATGCTTATACCAAGCCCCCGGGCAAGCTCGATAACGGCCTGGCGGGTAATTCCGGGCAGGCAGCCGCTCTCCTCCCCGGGGGT
This sequence comes from Dehalococcoidia bacterium, assembly GCA_034409195.1. Lineage (GTDB taxonomy): Bacteria > Chloroflexota > Dehalococcoidia > SZUA-161 > SZUA-161 > JACWAE01. The sequence goes on along the minus strand of DAOUMT010000095.1, from coordinate 2,712 downwards.
GACCAGGTTTCCCTTCGATACCAGTAAGACATTGCTGGTGCTTCCCTCGCAGAGAAGGCCTCTCTCGTTTAGTAGGATGGCTTCATCGGCTCCTGATGCCCTGGCCTCTCTGCGGGCAAGGATATTGCTAAGGTAGTTGGTTGATTTCAGGCGGGAAAGCGGCGACAGGCTGTCACGGTCTACGGTGGATACTACCACCTTGTAGCCCTTGCGGTAAGTCTCGTCTGAAAGGGGAACATACCTTGCAGCTGTGACCAGCACCGTGGGCCTGGGGTGCCTCGGCAGGTCGGGTGCAGCCTCGCCTTCTCCGATAGATACAGTCAGCCTGATTCTTGCGTCTTTTAACTTATTGGCCTTCAGCGTGTCGTGACAGGCTATTTTGAGGTCGAAAGCGTTCAGGGGCACGCTGAGCAGCCTGGCTGATTGGGAAAGGCGTTCCAGGTGCTCTTCCAAACGGAAGATATGACCGGAATAAGCTCGCATGGTCTCGAAAAGGCCATAACCGTAGAGGAAGCCCAGGTCAAAGGGAGATATTTTGGCCTGGCCGCGAGGCACAAGGGAGCCATTGAGATAGACTATTTGCTCCATACCGGCTCGGCGAAGCTCAGGAAATTTTTCAGGACATCATGCCCTACATCAGTGAGAATGGATTCGGGGTGGAACTGAATCCCCTCCACCACATATTCCTTATGGCGGACGCCCATGATTATCTTGTCGTCTGTCCATGCCGAAATTTCCAGGCAATCAGGGAACTGGTTATGCTCCACAATCAGCGAGTGGTAGCGCCCGCCCACGAAGGGGTTTGCTATCCCTTTGTAGATTGTCCTGCCATCGTGGTGAACAATGGAGGTCTTGCCGTGCATGGGCAGCTTTGCCCTGCCCACCACGCCTCCGTAGACATAGCCGATGGCCTGATGTCCCAGACATACGCCCAGCACAGGGACTTTACCGCCGAAATGGCGTATTACATCGTTGGAGATACCGGCCTCCAACGGGGTGCAGGGCCCCGGGGAGATTACGATATGGCTGGGGGCCAGCTTCTCGATTTCTTCCAGCCCGATAGCGTCGTTGCGATATACCACGGGCTCCCAGCCCAGCTCGCCGATATACTGTGCCAGGTTGTAGACGAAGGAGTCATAATTATCTATAAGCAGAATCATCTGTGGCTCTCCGCTGCTATCTGCGGGACCATACTCAAAGCTTGAATCAACGCCCTGGCTTTGTCAAGTGTCTCCACGTATTCAGCCTCGGGGTCGGAGTCGTAGACTACCGCCCCGCCTACCTGGAAGTAGGCTTTCCCGTCTTTGACCAGGATGGTGCGAATGACGATGTTTAGGTCGAGACCTCCGTCGAAGCCGAGGTAGCCGATAGAACCAGTATATACGCTCCGCCTGGTAGGCTCAAGCTCGTCTATTATCTCCATAGCCCTGACTTTGGGCGCGCCCGATATAGAGCCACCGGGGAAGGTGGCTTTGAGCAGGTCTATAGCGTTCTTGCCGGGGCGAAGACGTCCTTCCACCGTGGAAGTGAGGTGGAATACGGTGGCATACTTCTCCAGCGCCATCAGCTCGCTCACCCTCACTGTGCCGAATTTGCAGACCCTGCCGATGTCGTTGCGCTCCAGGTCGACTATCATCACATGCTCTGCCTTGTCCTTGAAGCTGTTTATCAGTTCCAAGGATAGCGCCTCATCTTCAGCGAGGTCTTTGCCTCGTGGCCGGGTACCCTTGATGGGACGGGTCTCCACTCTGTCGCCGCTGAGCCGCAAAAATCTTTCAGGGGAGGCGCTGACCACGGTCAGGCCGTCGAAATTAAGATAGCTTGCAAATGGTGCGGGATTGATTTTACGCAGGCGGCGGTACAGCTCATAAGGAGGCAGGGGCATGTCTGCCTCGAAGCGCTGGGAGAGGTTGACCTGAAAAATATCCCCGTCGATGATATAGTCTCTGGCCTTTTGCACCGCCTCCAGGTAACGTTCATGGGTGAAATTGGAGTGCAGATTGACCTGTTTGCCTGCAGTTTGATCGGAGTAAAGGGCACTGGTCTCGCCCAGGCGGGGCGCCTGTGCTACCGACCTTTTCATCTCCTAAAGGCGAGCTTTCGCTTTAACTTGACGGTTGCTGCCTTTCACGGGGAAGCCGGTGGAAGCGACATAGGCCTTGCCCTCCAGGTTGTCGAAAATGACCACGGCGTCGTAAAAGGCTAGATAACATTCAGGCAACAGAAGATCATCAACTGCTTTGGCGGGCAGCTTCTCGATGAAATGTCCCAAGTCATAGCTGAGGTAGCCCACCGCCCCACCTACGAAGGGCAGTAAGCTGGGGTTGCCATCCAGCTTATATTTCTGGAGAAGCTCACCCAGCACATCGAAGGGATTGCCCGAGAGGGTCGTTTCGCCCTCGGGACGTATAAGAGTTATCTCACTACCGCGGCTCCTCATAATCAGGAAGGGGTCGCTGCCCAGGAACGAGTAGCGTCCCAGCCTCTGGGGGCCCATGCCGCTGTCGAGGAAGAAGCTGAAGGGTTTATCTTTGAGGGCCTCAAATGCTTGCGGTGCGGTGGGTGGGTGGGGAATCTCCACCATGAGGGGCAGGTATTTCATGTTCCTTTGGTTATTGCTCATCGATTGAAGGAGGGGTTGCTTTTTATTGCTTTCTCCCCTAGATTATAGGCTATCGGAGCGAGTCGGACAAGTTTTGCTTTGTCATTGCG
>DAOUMT010000094.1:0-1641 GCA_034409195.1 Dehalococcoidia bacterium | reverse complement strand
GTGATTTGAAAGCAGCCATAGACTATCTGCTGCGGCTTGATATTGTGGATAAATCGCGGCTGTCGCTTATGGGGTTCAGCGGTGGAGCCATGGCCTCGGTCTATTGCGCTGCCAACGATAAGCGGGTTTCGTCGATCATTGCCTGTGCCTGCCCCGCCAGGTTTTTTGATATAGCTGACTTCAATAGGTATGAGGAGTTTCTGGCACACTGTCGCCAGGTGGGCATAGTCAGGGACGACAATTTCCCTCCATCCTTGAAGGAATGGGCCGGGGGCTTCGACGAGGTCAGTGCGCTCAAGTGGATAGACAAAATATCGCCCCGGCCTCTTTTAATAGTCCATGGTGATAAAGACCAGACCGTGCCGCTGAGCCATGCCAGACGGCTATACGAAAAAGCAGGTGAACCCAGGGATATTTTTATTATCCCGGGTGCCGAACACAGGCTGCGCTTAAGCGAGCCGGCTATGAGCGCTGCCCTGGCCTGGCTGAAAAAGGTCAACGGAATGGCCGGGAGCAATTGATGTCTGCCGGGATTTCTTCACAGGGACGGGGCAAGGTGCTTCTGGTAAACCCTAACCAGATGAAGCCGCCAGTGGCTCCCCTGGCGCTGGACTATCTGGCGCATGCCCTCAAAAAGAGCGGGTTTCAGGTAGACCTGCTCGACCTCTGCTTCTCGACTGATATCTCCCACGATATCGAGGGCTATTTTGCCCGTAACGATGTTCTGGCCGTAGCGGTGACTCTGCGTAACACGGACGACACTTACCTCGCCAGCCAGGATTTCTGCGTTGACAGGTACAAGCAGGTTATAGACCTGCTGAAGGTGAAGACCGATGTTCCTATAATCTTGGGTGGCACCGGATTCTCTATCATGCCGCAGACTATTCTGAGCTATTACGGCCTAAATCTGGGGATTTGGGGTGAAGGTGAGCTATCGCTGCCGCTGCTTGTAGAGAGGCTGGCAGCAAAACAGGATTACCGCGATGTGCCGGGGCTGATATTTCGCAGCGGAGAAGGCTTTCTCATCAATGCTCCCAAATATCTTGACCTGAAGGGCAGTGGTTCACCGGAGAGGAGCACAGTCGACAATTATCGCTATTTCGTTGAGGGCGGCATGGGTGGCGTTGAGTGCAAGCGGGGCTGTCCCAAGGGGTGCATATATTGTGCTGACCCTGTAGGTAAAGGGAAGGAGCTGCGCCTTCGCTCCCCCCAAAGCGTTGCCGATGAGATTGAATCTCTGCTTGAAATGGGCATCGACCATTTACATTTCTGCGATAGCGAGTTCAATATTCCTGAAGGCCATGCTCGCGACATCTGCCTGGAGCTGGTGAAGCGCGGGCTTGGTGAGAGGCTCAGATGGTATACGTATGCCAGCCCGGTGCCGTTTTCCCAGGAGCTGGCCGCTCTGTGCCACAGGGCGGGATGTGCGGGTATTGACTTCGGTGCCGACAGCGGCAATGATGAGGTGCTGAGACGGCTGGGGCGTGAGTTCACGGTGGCAGACCTCAGCCGTACGGCTGAGGTTTGCCACCAGGAGGGCATTGTTTTCATGTATGACCTCCTGCTGGGCGGACCCGGCGAGACCAGAGAGTCTCTGAGGCAGACTATCGAGACCATGAAGAAGCTTTCGCCGGATAGGGT
>DAOUMT010000093.1:0-5312 GCA_034409195.1 Dehalococcoidia bacterium | reverse complement strand
CCTATTCCCTGTATTAACCTGTAAACAATTAATAGCAAGCCTGTGGTTGCCAATCCAGATAGGGCTGAGCCCAAAGTAAATATAATAAAACCGATATTATACATCCTCTTACGGCCATAAATATCAGCAAGGCGTCCCAGGCTCAGCACCAGGGAAGTATTGATGAGCAGATAAGCCACAATCACCCAAACCATGGTGACATAGTCAGTATGCAGGTCTTCCGCAATTGGCAGAAGTGCCAGCAAGACTATGGTGCCATCTATGGCTGCCATCAGCACACCTATTGCCGTTACTGAGAATGCCTTCCACTTATATTCCATTTTGTCATCCTTTATGAGCACCCGGAAAAGTCAGCCCTCTATTGTTTGTAGCATGGCGGTGATACTGTCATCTTTCAGTCCCTCTCGAGCATTTATGTCTCCTTAGAACTCTATCTCGGTGGTCTCTTGCTACCCCTCTTCGCGATAGATGTACTTGCCTCCGCGCAGCCACGAGGCGCCAGCGGCGATAAGGCACATCACAGCGGAGAAGGTGAACACCTCGGTAAGCCCATGATGAAAAGCCCCGTCGATCAGCTGTGGGAAGAAGCTTCTCGAGGTTATGGTCGCCGCTTGCGCCGCAGGCAGGGAACTGAGCACACTGGAAGGTATCAGCGTTCCCAGCGGGTTGTAGCCCAGAAATGCGGCAAACAGGTAGCCTACCGGCGGTGCAGCTGCAATTTGGTGTGCGATCTGTGCGGGGACGCCATTTTGTGTGAGGCCGCTGTACATAGTTGCCGGTACGGAAGCGCTCATGCCGATAATCATAAGGGAGAAGAAGATCCCGATGGATAGCGGCATGCCCACGTTTTGAAGAGTCGCTCGCATGCCGGAGCTTACGCCGCGGTGCTGCGCGGGGACGCTGTTCATGATGGCTGCCGTGTTGGGCGCCGCGAACATCCCCATGCAGAGGCCGTTAAGCAAGATGAGCAGGGCGAACAGCACATAGGGGAAATTCACCGGCAAAAATATCAGCAGAACAAAGGTAATTGCCGCCAGTATCATCCCCCCGCTAGCGAAATAGCGCGCCCCATGACGGTCGGACAGCCTGCCGAAAAGCGGACCGGCGAACAGAAACCCGATGCTCATAGGCACCATGTAGATCCCTGCCCAGAGCGGCGTGACCGTAAAATCGTAGCCATGCAGAGGCAACCAGATGCCCTGCAGCCAGATGGCGAGCATGAACATCATACCCCCCCGTGCTACTGCTGCCAGGAACCCGGCTGAATTGCCCGCAGCGAAAGCGCGGATGCGGAACAAGTTGAGCCGGAACATGGGCGCTCGCACTCTCCGTTCGATGAGAATGAATCCCAGCAGGAGGGCGACCCCGCCGGCAAGCATACCTACCACTAATGGGTCTGTCCAGCCCATAGAGGAAGTGCCGCTGGGCTTAATGCCGTAGGTAATGCCGATCAGCAGCATGGTCAGACCGGCAGCAAAGGTGAGATTTCCCCACCAGTCGATAGGCTCTCTTTTCCTCATGCCTATCTCTCTGAGTGAGACGTATGCCCAGATCGTACCGGCAACGCCTATAGGCACGTTGACCAGCAATACCCACCGCCACCCTACCTCGGACAGAAGCCCGCCTACCAGGATTCCTAAAAAACTGCCGGCAATGAAAGATACCTGGTTCAGTCCGAGGGCCATGCCGCGCTGATTTTCGGGAAAGGCGTCGGTCAGAATGGCTGCCGAGTTGGCAAACAGGAAGGCACCGCCGATACCCTGCACCACTCGAAAGAGGATTAGCTCGAGTGCTCCGGCGGACCCCGTGCTCCATGCGACGGCACACAATCCGGAGCCGATAGTGAAGATGACGAAACCGAGGTTGTACAAGCGGGTGCGCCCGAACATATCTCCCAGACGGCCAAACATGACTACGACGACAGCCATAACCACCATATCCCCCATGAGCAGCCAGAGCAGGTAGTCAAAGCTTCCCGGGGCCAGAGGGTCGATATGAATGCCCCTGAAGATAACCGGCAGTGCGAGCAGTACGCTGGTGATGCTGAGGGAAGCCATAAGCACGCTGAGCGTGGTGTTCGAAAGGGCGATCCATTTATAATTACCCCCCACCTGGGGGCGGGCAGCAGATGCCGAATTTTGTGTCATTTTTCTCAAAATCTCCTATACATTGACCCTGTTGATTATTCCCCCTCCGTTAAACCTGGTGCCTCTTCCCCTGCAAATAAAGGGCGCAAGGCTTCGAGTGCAGCAGCGATACCGGCCTGCTGCTCAGGCCCCAATACGGCCAGCCTCTCGACCAGCCGCGCTTCAATGAGCCGTCGGGCGCGTATCAATTCGTTAACTCCCCTTGAGCTCAACCTTAGCCTGACGCAACGTCGGTCTTCGGAGGATGCGCGGCTAATGACCAGTTTACGAACCACCAGAGTGTTGACTGTCTTCGACATTGAGGGCAGTTTCAAGCCCACGTAATCGGCTACCTGTGAAACTGAGGCGTCCTCATGGCGGTAGAGGAAAATGAGGGTACGGAGCTGGGGCATCGATAAATCTGGCATATGATGGTGTGTCTCAGCGCGGAGACAGTTCATAATAAGTGGAGTCACGTCCATCAAAAGGGCGGCGGCCCGATCATCAGTGGATATGGATGCAGATTTCATTTCTTTTGGAAATGATTTCATAAAGAAAACAATAACACCAGAATATAGGTCTGTCAAGTGGTTGGATTAAGTGGCTCCACCTTCAAATGGCATGCAGTTGACAACCTTCCAGGCAGAATCTTACTATGGGAAACAAGAGGCTTGGCGTGAAGTTCTCGGTTATCATTCCCACACTTAATGAAGCGCAGACAATACAACGTTGTCTGGCTCATGTTCGAGCTATGGGACCCGATGTTGAAATAATTGTTGCTGACGGGGGGAGTACGGATAATACTATGCAATTGGCGCGGGAAGGTGGAGCCATAGTTTGCCGCGCGCAGCGCGGCAAAGGAACTCAATTGAATGCCGGTGCTGCTGTTGCTTCAGGCGATGTCTTGCTCTTTCTTCATGCTGATACACGCTTGCCTGATAACGCTTTCAATTTGCTGAGCAAGTGGTTCAATGACGAGCAAGTACAGGTCGGCAGCTTCAGAGCGACATTTGATGTAGAACACTGGCTGCTCGATTACTATTATAAGTTAAACCAACTCGATTCGGTTATCAGCCGTTATGGCGATCAGTGTATCGTTGTCCGAAAATCATTCTTCCATGATATGGGAGGTTTTCCCGACTGGCCCCTGTTTGAGGATGTCCATTTTATGAGGATGGCGCGGAAAAGAACGCGCGTTTATTCATTTCCTGAGACTGTGAAGACATCGGCACGCAGATTTGTGCAGAATGGCGTTATCATCCAGGCACTTCGCGACGCATGGTACATTGCGCAGTATCTGCTGGGTGCTTCAGTAGAGCGACTGGCCCATGACTACGAACGTATGGAGGTAAAGAAAAGCGGCGTATCTCTAATCATTTTTGCCCGCTACCCAACCACTGGAAAAGTAAAGACGCGTCTTGCCGAAGGCCTAGGTGGGGAACCGGCGGCAGAGTTCTATAAGCTATGTGCTGAACATGTGTTTAAGGTAAGTAGAAAGGTGCCACACGATGTAAACAGGTATATTTTTTGCTCAGATATGGGTGATGTAGCAAGGATCAGGCAGTGGGCTGGGTGGCGCTTCTATTACGCGGCCCAGGCGGACGGTGATTTAGGCGAACGGATTGAGCAGGGATTCTCTACCGTGTTCGGTCACGGTGCCCAAAAGGTCATCATACTGGCAACGGATGTACCTGACATTTCAGCAGACACCATTGAAGATGCTGTGCGCGCTCTAGATTCCTGCGATGTGGTCGTAGGTCCCTGCCATGATGGGGGATATTATCTGCTCGGGCTGAAAAAGATGTACAGAGAACTTTTTGTCGATGTCCCCTGGAGTACGGCCCAGGTCTTGAGCCATACGTTGAACGTAATCGAATCCCGCGGACTTACTGTCCGTCTGCTTCCGACGCTCACAGATATCGATACCGAAGAAGACCTTCTGCGCTGGTGTTCTGAAAGGGGAACGAACTCACCGCACCCTGTTTGCGATTTCGTCCGAAGACTGGGCTATTATCCACTGCCGGGGAACCTTAAAGGGTCGCCATAGCACTCAGGTTTCCTATATTACTGCAGCCTCATTATCTACAGGGTAAGTTCTGCTGAAGGTACGCTGCATTACCGGGATTGCGCTTTCAGCAAGCCTGCCACTGAAGGGCTTATCAAGGTCACACTGGCCCTCGTATTTTTCAATCCACCTCTGAATTACGGGCCGGATGCTGCAGAAATTAATATTGGCTCTCTCAGCAGCGTAGCTCCACGCTCGGCCGAGTCCTTCATGCCATGTGTCGGGCTGAAGAATACGCAGGGTTGCATTACGCACTTTTAAAATTGCTTCATCATTAAGGTATTGCAGCTCTTTGATACTTGTCCTCCAGTGCTGGATAACCGCCCTTACTCCAAGTTTTTCCTTTATCTCTCTATCTCGATACATGATTTTGTCTCTGACGCTCTTTACGAAATTAGGTATGATTTCATAACATGCCACTCCACCGAGGTGCAGCCAGACGAAGTTTCCTTCACGCCGTATCAGTGCCTTCTTCCACCTCTGCAGGAAAATCTGGGCTGTTTCTTCCGGCATGCAGAACTCAGTCTTTTCAGATATGCGGGTTACCAGCGGCAATACACGTGGCAATATGTCATACCATAGGGCTGGGATTCTTACCGGTAAAGGCATGATAGTCAAGGCATTCTTTTCTTGCTCGGTTTCCCTCTCGCTCGTCATCATCATCATCACCTCTCTATGCTGGCCAGTACGTTGATTTCACTTTTTTATATCATTCCGGAAAGTCAGCTAATCGGACATCTATAATGAGTGTAGCAAGCTAAAGTTAAGAAGTTATAAAATGTATGCTGAAAAGTTTGCAAAATCGTTACATCTGGCCGCAATTTGGCTTATTATACAATCCACGTGGAACATCGTAGTAGATTTGTAGCCATTAGGATTACCCTTTTAGGGTTACCCTGGTAGGCTTAAAAATAGAGAAAATAAAAAGGGGGGAAGCCACCTAGGTGGCTTCCCCCCACTTCGCTATCTACCATCGAGCGTTTTTAGTGCTTCTTGGCTCGTCTTTGAGCGAGTATATCGCTGACTCTGATCCCTTCGAAATAAGCGCCATCGGTTTCCCTGGGGATCTTACCTGTAGGGCAGAGGCCATAGCACTGCCGGCAATCCATGCAGACCCCCTT
>DAOUMT010000092.1:0-5715 GCA_034409195.1 Dehalococcoidia bacterium | reverse complement strand
GTGCTGGACCCACCTCCAGGCATCAAGGATGATGTTGAGGTTATCATTAAACTGGCCAAGGGAATATAAAGACACCCTGCATAAATGGAGGTTGCTGCTATGGGAAAGGTGAAATTGGCTACTTCCTGGCTGGACGCCTGTGCCGGCTGCGAAATGTCGTTGCTGGACGTTGACGAATTTGTCATCGACTTAGCCCAGGCGGTGGAGTTCACCAGAAGCCCGATAACGGATATTAAGGAGTTCCCGGAAGTGGATGTCGGGCTTATCACCGGGGCTATAGGCATGAATGAGCAAGAGGAGGAAGCGAAAGAGCTCAGGGCAAAATGTAAGATACTCATTGTGCTGGGAGACTGTGCCTGCTTCGGTGGTATCTGCGCCATGCGCAACGCCTTCCCCAAGGAAGCTGTGCTGCGGCGCGCCTATATAGAGTGCGAGAGCGTGAAGGACGGGAAAATACCGTCTTCACCGGAGATACCCGTTCTTCTGGAGAAGGCGCTCCCAGTTAATGCAGTAGTTAAAGTGGACTGCTTCGTTCCGGGATGCCCGCCTCGAGCCAAAGACATTAAATACGCTCTGAGCGAACTCCTTCAGGGGCGGATTCCCGTATTGCCCAGCGACATGATGCGCTTCGACTAGTTGAGGAGGTACTGAAATGGCCGGAGAGAGAAAGGTAATAGAGATAAAACCGCTAACCCGTTTGGAGGGCCACGGCAAAGTGACCATAGAGCTGGATGAAAAAGGAAATGTGGCCAAGGCTCGTCTCAATGTCCTTCAAATGCGCGGTTTTGAGAAATTCTGCGAGGGCCGCGTTTTCTGGGAGATGCCACTCATCACGCAGAGAGCCTGCGGCATCTGCCCGGTGAGCCATCACCTGGCATCGGCCAAGGCGGGCGACGCCATACTGGGGGTGGAGCTGCCGCCCACCGCCAAGCTTCTGCGGGAGCTCATTCATATGGCTCAGTATGTGCAGTCACACGCACTTCATTTCTTCCATCTGGCCAGCCCCGATTTCATCTTCGGCATGGATGCCGACCCGTCCATCAGGAACGTTGTCGGACTGATAGGGGCGAATCCGGAGCTTGCCAAGAAGGCAGTTTGGTGCAGGGCCTATGGGCAGTCCATCATTGAGACACTGAGTTCAAAGAGAGTTCACCCCAACTTCGCCATACCGGGCGGTGTCAATACGGCTCTTTCGCCCAAGGCCAGGGATGAGTTCCTCAGCAAAAACGCAGAGGCCATTGCTATCTATCAGTTGGGACTGAATATAATTAAAGACATTGCGGGCAAGAACAAAGACCTTATGGCGAACTTCGCCAGCTTCCCATCCGCCTACCTAGGCCTGGTTGACGGTAAGGGCAACCTGCAGCTCTATGATGGCAAACTCAGGCTGTTGGACGCCAAAGGCTTCGTCCTGGAAGACCAGGTTGAAGGTAAGAACTACCTCTCCATCGTCGAAGAGAGGGTGGAAGACTGGTCATACATGAAGTTCCCCTGCTACAAGAAGATGGGCTATCCCGGCGGCATGTACCGCGTCGGTCCGCTGGCGCGAGTCAACGTAGCCGATAACATCACCACACCGCTGGCGAATAAAGAGTTCAAGGAGTTCAAGAAGCTGAGCAACGGCGGCATGGTGGAAGGCTCGCTGTTCTTCCACTACGCACGGCTTATCGAAGGCTTACATGCCACAGAAAGGGTGAAAGAGCTGCTGCAGCATGACGATATTTGCGGCACCGAGCTGAGAGCCTCCTCATCTAAATATAACGAGGAAGGTATCGGGGTTCTCGAAGCGCCGCGCGGCACCCTGTTCCACCACTTCTGGGTAGATTCCGCCGGCACAATTAAGAAGGCAAATATCATCGTGGCCACTCAGAACAACAACTTGGCGCTGAACCGCGCCGTCTACCTGGTAGCGAAGGACTATGTCAAGGCCGACAGGCTCACCGAGGGCATGCTCAACCGCGTAGAGGTAGCCATACGCTGCTACGACCCGTGCCTGTCCTGTGCCACCCACGCCATAGGTCAGATGCCGTTATCTATAGATCTGGTCAGCCATACCGGAGAAGTATTGGACGAGGTGCATACCGACTAATCTTGCTGGCAGGCAAACGTAAATTCCGTAGGGACGGATTTGAAACCCGCCCTTTTATTTTTCAGAGGTTACCGAAAATATTGCGATGTAGGGGCGAGGTGCCCTCGCCCAGGGCGCATGCCATGCGCCCCTACGATTTTCAACAATGTGGGACCATTTTTTGTTGTGCAAGGGAATTGTGCTATGTCATCCCCGCTTGCGCGGGGATCCAGGCGCCTGGACTCCTGCTTTCGCAGGAGTGACATGTGCGGAGTGCTGGTAGTAATGACACAGGCAAGCATAAGGGGCGACCCGTTGGGTCGCCCCTATAATTCCTAATATTAGATGACCGCGTTTTTGAGTATGTAGTTGCCCAATTCATTGGGCTTTTTGCCTGATAAATCAGGCAACTACAAAACCGAATATTGCTCTTCGGGATGTTATCATCTACGACCTCACCTACCCCACCTCCCCCATCACCATCCTGACCACTTTTGGTATAGCCTCTTCCACCTCCAGGCTTAATTTCTCCGAGAATGTGACCATATCTTTAGCCTCAATGGCGAAGATAACAACTTCGCCGGGCATCTCCATCTCCAGCCTGAGACCCAGCTCCAGGGTGGAGAGCAAACCCAAATCGTGGATGATGGCCATGCGTCCTTTTTTGAAATCGTCGGGGGACAGCTTATAAATAGTGCCCGGCTTGCCGCCCTGCGTCTGAATGGCATCAATAACGATCAACCGTTCATAGCCAGCCACTTCATCAAGCAAGCTCAGCCCGGACAGCGATGTCTCCTTCACAGTTATACCAGGGCGGCCCTTGAGCTTCTTTTCGAGCTGCTGCGCCACTCTGCAACCAACACCATCATCACTGAGAATTGTGTTCCCTATACCCAATATCAGTGTTTTCACCACACCTTTGTACCCCGACGACAAGGCTACTATCACCTTCACACGTTGTCAAGGCAAGCGAGCACAGGAAGTTAAAAACCGCTTTTTGGCCCCATTTCTGCGAAATTTTTGTGGCAAAGGTGAGGATGAGACAAGTGGATTGTCCTTGACAAATTAGTACATTTCCTATACGATATTCTCCGAAAAGTCGAAGTTGAGGCCGTGGGCTCTGGCATACAGGCAAGAGGTCACGGCATGACGAGGATGTTAAGATGACTTGGCAAGCAATTACGCTGCTTTTCTTAGGTGTTATAGTGGCCAGTTTTATAGGGGCCTTTATCGAAGTATGGTGGAAATCCAGACATAGCTACTACATAAAGAGCGCTAAACCCAGAAGAAACGACCCTAAATGAAAGAGGCGCGGCTGCCGCGTCTCCACCTTTTATTGAATTGAACAGTTAATTCTCAATACTCAAGAGAGACCTCTCATCAGTCGTGTGTCTTTTTCACATAGACCTTGATCTCCCCGTCCTTCTCCTCCATGCCTAAGAACTCATGACCGGTAGCTTTCGCCCAGGCAGGCATGTCCTGCTTTATCCCCTTATCATCAGCCACCACTTCCAGCACCTCGCCCGTCTTCAGCTTTTTAATTTTCTCCGCAGTCTTAACGATAGGCATAGGGCAATAGAGCCCCACGCAGTCCAGCGTTTGATCCGCCTTCATCTACCCCCTCCTTGATTCCCATAGGTAAAAGCCCGCTTAGATAAAGAGGGCCACCTTCGAGTCGCTGGCTTCGGACAGGAAGTAAGCAGCACCGGCTAAAGGTTCTGCCTCGGGACGAAAAGCTTCCTGATCAGCGCCCATCAACCCGCACGTAGTGCTGCAGGGTATAAGCTTCACCCCCATCTCATGGGCCATTACTATGAACTCTTCTACAGACGGCATATTTATTTCTTTCATCAGCCGCTTAATCATCCAGGTGCCCATGCCGAACATGTGGAATTTGGATAGCTTCAACCTCTTGGAGCCACCTCGATTTATAATGTTCAGCATCTTCCTCATCAGCCCTTTGCTCTTAATACTGCCTTCATTTCTTTTAATAACATTCAGCCCCCAGAAGGTGAAGAATATTTTGACCTCCATGCCCATACTGGCGCCGGTGGTGGCCAGCATGAAAGCTGCCAGGGCTTTATCCATTTCGCCGCTGAAGAGCACAATGGACAATTTATCTTTCTCAGCCATTCGATACCCTCCTCACGGAGCTATCAGCACTTAATCTCCGCACCGCATTGAGTACATACTTTCTTGTCGCTGGGCGTGGGCTTGCCGCACTCGGGACAGTAGAATATTGTCACTTTACAAGTCGTGCAATAGGGCAAATTTGCTGCCTTTATTTCCTCGTCGCAATACGGGCATACATTGTGCTTCTTTTCTTTTTGCTTTTTCATTACTTCTTTTCTCCTTGCGCCTTCTGTTTGCTCAGATAGTCTTCTATAGCTTTATGTAAAGCCTGAGCACCCAGGTTGGAGCAGTGAAATTTGTTCTTGGGCAGTCCCTGAAGCTCTTCGGCAACCGAAGTAGGGGTTATTTTCATCGCTTCGTCAAGCGTTTTACCCATAGCCATCTCGCTGACCATGCTGGATACTGCGATAGCTGCCCCGCAGCCGAAGGTCTTGAACTTGATATCTTCAAGGCGATTGTCCTTGACCTTGATATAGATGGTCATCATGTCCCCACATACAGGGTTACCTTCCTCGCCGATGCCGTCAGGGTTCTCAATCTCACCCACGTTGCGCGGATGCATAAAGTGGTCCATCACCTTCTCGCTGTAAACAGGCATATTACTTGCCTCCTTTGCTTGCTTTGATGAATTTGGAATAAAGCGGCGACATCTGCCGCAGTCTATCTACTATGGGCGGCAGCACCTTCACCATGTAATCCACATCCTCATTGACATTATCCAGGCCGAAGGTGCAAAGAAGAGAGCCCTGGGCCAGCTCATGAGATATGCCCATGGCTATAAGCACATGCGAGGCCTTGAGGGCCCTCGAGGTGCAAGCCGAGCCGCTGGATACAGCAATACCTTCCATGTTCAGGAACATGAGCATGGATTCGCCCTCGATAAACTCCACGCAGAAGCTGGAATGCCCCGGCAGGCGGTTCTGAGGGTGTCCTGTAACCATTACATGTTCAATGCTGGCTGGAAGCTCTTTGAGCAGGCGGTCGCGGAGCGGGGTGAGCTGCTTGATCCGGGCGGACATGTTTGCCTTAGCCAACTCCGCAGCTTTGCCCAATCCCACAATGGCAGGGACGTTCTCCGTCCCAGCGCGCCGACCCCCTTCCTGCACTCCGCCATCGAGTAAAGGCATGATGCGTACCCCTCTCCTCACCCACAGCGCACCCACACCCTTGGGACCATAAAACTGGTTTCCTGCCAGGCTCAAGGCATCAACGCCAAGCTCCTTTACATCCACAGGTATAGTCCCCGCAGTAGCTATGGCATCGGTATGGAAGACAATCTTATTCTCTTTGGCAATCCTGGCGATTTCTTTTATAGGCTCGATAGTGCCTACCTCACCGTTAGCGTGCATTACAGATATCAGAACAGTGTCCTTTCTTATGCTCTCACGTACGTCATCCGGATTGACCATGCCCTGCTTGTCCACCGGCACCTCGGTTAGCTCGAATCCCCATTTCTCCAGCGTCCTGGCTGAGTGAAGCACCGAAAAATGCTCGATAGCCGAGACCACTACATG